>NZ_CAKOBX010000002.1:0-272639 GCF_932750685.1 Limosilactobacillus urinaemulieris
GAATTTCCTTGTCCATACCATGGAGCATAGTGCCAGCCATTGTTTACCATTTCCCCACTAGCATCAAAATAGTACCAGGAACCGTTAATCAATAGCCATTCATCTTCTGCTCGCGTACCATCAGTCTTACGATAAGTCCAATCATAGGTACCATCATAATTCCGACTTGATTGCCAGCCAGTTGAATAACCAGAGTACCAATCTGCTCGTGCTTGACTGGTAGTGGCTGTGACAGACTGAGCAACAGTCGTAGTTTGTTGTTCATTTGCAACATTACTACCTTGTACATTAGTATCAGCAGAAGCACTCGTAACTGCTGCATCACTATTACTTACTTGAGTCGATACAGCACTACTATCTGTATTTACATTATTAGTAGTAGCAACAGTAGTACTATTCATATTGCTACTGTTTGTACTTACACTAGTATCAGCACTAACACTAGTAATTCCAAGCGCTAATCCTGCTAAAACAGTGGTTGAAACCAACCATAATTTCTTTTTCAAGATTATTCCTCCCCAAAAGTAACAAAATACGGTTTTATTTTAGCACTTAATTATTTAGCTAACAAGCTAATACAAAAAGGCTGACTCAACGCCAACCTTTCTTAATCAACTTATTCAGTTAACCATGCATTTTGCTCATCAAAATGGTAAAGCTTACTTTGTCCGTTATTGGTTAAGTAAACATCCCCAGTATCTGCTTCACCATTATTCTTAAAGTGGTAGTAACGACCATTGATCTTTTGCCAGCCGATTAGTGCTGAACCGGTAGCATCAAAGTAATACCATTTTCCATTAACCTTTTGCCAACCAGTAGTCATTGCTCCAAACAAACCGTTATGTTGAGTGGTTAAGAAATATACCTTTCCGTTAACCGTTTGCAACCCACTCTCCATTTGGCCAGTCGTTGAGTTCATATAGAACCAGTTATTACCAATAAATTGCCAGCCACTATTCTGCCAAGTATTTATTGGATCGAAGTAATACCAACTGTTATCAATCAACTGAAATCCACGTACTGCCCAGGCATTAACAGTATCAAAGTAATAACCATGCCCGTTGATCTTTTGCCAACCTGTCAACGCTTTACCATCGTTACCAAAGTAGTACCAGTTTCCTGCACCAGACCGGAACCATCCCTTTGCTGCAGCTCCGTTATTATAGAAGAAATACCAGTTATTATTAATATTCCACCAACCAGTTCGCATAGCTCCATAACTGCCATCATGTTGCGTATTTAAGAAGTACAAACTATTTCCGACCGTTTGTAATCCTGTCATCATTTGACCATAACTAGGGTTAAAGTAGAACCAATTATTATCAATCCACTGCCAATTCGTATCCATCCAAGCATTGTTCACATCAAAGTAATACCAATTACCGCTCAAATTTTGCCAATTGGTTAACGTCCATGCATTATCTAAATCAAAGTAATACTTATGGTTTCCAATCCATTGCCAATTTGTTTCAGCAACTCCCTGACCAGTGAAGTAATACCAGTGACCATTAATGAATTGCCAGCCTGTCAAAGCGGCACCATTATTTTGGAAGTAATACCAATTACCATTTACCCTTTGCCAGCCAGTTACCATTGCACCACTATTGTTTAGGTAGTACACATTATTATTAATATTCTTCAAACCAGTTTGCATATTACCAGTAGCTGGATCTAAGTAATACCAATTACCATTGATCCACTTCCACCCTAATTCTAGTAATCCAGCCTGATCAAAATGTCGCCACTTATTATCAACTAAATGCCAGCCAGGAGTATTATATTCTTCAGCCATGCTAGAATTATTATCTCCTTCAGCCCAAATAAAGTGCATGTCAATATTTAACAAATTAAAATTAAATTTCGAACCATCACTATATGTTCCTGTACCAATTGACTTAGTAATTGAAGGATAGATCCCAAGCGTATTAATACTTTGTGGATTAGTCAAAAAGTTTTGCGCATGACCAAAACCATCTGAAGCATCATTAAAAAGCATTCCCATTATACCATAGTAGATTAATGCCCGTAAATCATCCATTGTGGTTATGCTAAATACAGGAACAGCATTATTGTTAATAAATTCATTTCCCTTAGCAGTTGCAAAAGGACGGACGATTAAGCCATTTATATTGTCATTATAAATCTGTTGAGCAGCAATATTTTCACTATGATTGTTAAGAATTTCTGGATCATGCCAATGACCATTCATTAATGATTCATTCTTATTTTGATATTCCAACGCCATTGACCGAACTTGATCTATCGTTTCGTCATTTAATTGAAAAGGCTCCAAGCCAAACTCACTTCTAATTTGATTTACTAAGCCTACTCCATACTGATTCATTTGGATCGTTTGTTCAGGACTAATGTTATTAACATTTACATATTCTTTGGCAGCAGTACTATTTGATTGGTAGTTATTCATACTCATCCCACTAATCGTTGTCTGCTGAAAATTATTTGCTTCAGTAGAATTAGAAATACCCCTTAATTTATCAAGAGTATATCCTTGTGGGAAGTTTACGTACTGTGCTTCTTGCGTATTTAGATTTGCAGAATAGAGTGCTGTCGTTGTTGCTGAAGCTTGTTGTTGGACAACATTACTGATAGTAGGTTGATTATTATTTACATTACCAGAATCAACACTTGTCGCTGTATCTCCTGGTTGTGTATCAGCGAGAACATTATTTTCAACAATCCCAATCCCTATTGCGGTGGTCAGTGCCGCAACTGTCGTTATTTTCACAAGATTTTTATTCATTAATCTTCCCCCATAGCTTATCGAAATAATCTTATATCATAATTCTACACTAAATGGCATTATAGAACGAAATGTTTACAGAATTGTTAAGCTAATATTAGCAAATTGAAATGACCCTTACATTTATAGTATATTAATAAGGTTAAAAACTTTTGATTGAGGTACAAAATATGAATGACAATCACGAGACACGTGAAGAATATCGAAAAAAGATGGAACAACGGATCCATGATAAGGTAGCTCAGGATCAGAAGCAAAATCATGAATCCAAAATGTCAAAATTTAAGTTACCAAAATTTAAGTCTTCAAATAATAAGCCACGGAGAACTTCATCAAATATGAATCCAAATACACCAGAAGTTCATCATTACCGAACTCCTCGCTGGGTTAAAAATATTATTTGGGCACTAGTTATTTTGGTATTACTCGGTGGAGGCTACGAATACCATAAGATCAATTCGGCTGCTAATAATATTTTTGGTAGTGGCGATGGTAAAATCAGCAAGAAACTCCAAAAAGGTGAGCCTGTTTCTGTTCTAACAATGGGAACCGATGTTGGTGCCTTGGACCGTGGAAATACAGGTGGAAATACTGATTCACTTGAATTATTCACAATTAACCCTAAAACAAAGAGAATAACTATGACCAGTATTCCCCGTGATACTTTAGTCCGCGTTCCAACTAAGGAAGGTCCTACATATGTAAAGATTAATGCGGCATATTCAATCGGTGGTCCCAAAAAGACCGTTAAAGCTGTTTCTGAGCTATTAGATGTCCCGATTGATTACTATGCCGTTATTAACATGGGAGTCTTAAAAAAGGTTGTTAATACGGTTGGTGGTGTAACTGTAGATAATCCTTTTGCTTTCACTTATGAAGGACACCACTTCAAGAAAGGAAAGCAACACCTTAATGGTGAATTAGCTCTTAAGTATTCTCGAATGCGTTATAGTGATCCAAATAATGATTACGGACGGCAAAAACGTCAACAACAAATTATCGAAAGCGTTATTCAGAAATTTAAGAAATCCGGCTCTATTGGAACTGCTAATAATATTCTTGATGCAGTTAAAGATGGCGTAAAAACAAATATTCCAGTTGACGATATTGCAACACTATACGGTAATTACCATGCTGCTATGGATAATGTCACAACTTACCATTTCCAGGGACAAGATGCCACAATTGATGGTGTTTCTTTCCAAATTGCTAGTCCAAAAGAAATTAATCGTATTTCTAAACTCATTCGTAAACAACTAGGTCTTAAACCTAAGAAAGTTGTTAACCACGAAACGAGAATGTACAAATCTCAGCCATTCTATAATGGTGTAACTAATACAGACTTTGTCTTACCGGGCGGTGCTAGTTACAACGATCCAGGTAGTGGTAACGGGAGTGATTATGTTATTGGTGGTAAAACATCATCGCAAAAACATACTTCCACCTATTCTAATAGTGCGAGAACCTATGGAGAAATAAGGAGCTCGCAAGTTACTACTCAGGTTCCCCAAACGGAAAGAAGAACCCAGTCAACTATTCGTAACGAATACCAAACAACTCGAACTCCTGCTGCAACTACAGGTCATGTATCTGAAAATACTGCAACCCATACAGTTCAAAGACCAGTCACAACTCACGAATAATAAAAGAAGTCATTCAGAATTTGATATGATTCTGAATGACTTCTTTTATTAATTATCGTTATAATCTGATTCTGGCTTTAACTTATTAGCGTAACCATTAACTTCATCTTTCTGTGATTGATTAGTGTAGTAATCACGAATTAATCCCGACACCGTAACGTGTTTTGTTGTAGTCGAAGCTTCTGCTACTGATTGTCCCTCTTTTGGATCAACATATTTAATCGTTACATCGTTGCCATTCTGTTTAAAATACAGCCAACTAGTTGGATCACCATTAGCGGTAACGTAACTAAAGCCATTCGAGTTGCTTCCATACCACATCATTCCATCACTTATTCCATCCTTAAACCAATCTGGTTCTTGGTATAAAGCAACAAGGGTTCCCAGTTGCTGAGTTGATAAATTATGTGAATTATTTGCTGATGCAGATTGATTCCGCATGTCTTGAACCTTAGTATTGTTAGCAACATTCATAATCCGCTTAACTGCATGATGCTGCTTAGCATAAGCAACCATTTCAGCTTTAGTTACCCCATCGGGAGATATTCCCGCATCGCTATCAGAGATGTAAGTCTTATTCCCAGCTATTGTGTAGTAAGTACTATCTATTCCATGTTCACTATCCTTTTGATTAAGTTTCACATAGTATAAAAGATCTGCACCATCAGGATAATCCTTATAAAGCGGTCCCTCTCCCTTAGGAACACTATCCTTATTATAAATTTTTACAACCGCTCCTTGACCAGATACATCCATATCCTTAGAGTAATCATTTTGATCAGACCCTGGCATATGCTCACCAGTATAATAAAGAACTAGCGCAGCATTTTGAGCTGGCGTTAGCTGATTAGGATCGAGCGTTGAATTATTAGAAGTATTCATGATAGTACTATTAGCTGCCTTTTTAGCAACTTTCGTATTGTTCGAACTAGAAGATGAATTACTATTATGTGTGTTACCACATGCTGCTAAAATTACAGCAAGTAGCGACGTAACAATTACTAAACCTATTTTTCTCATTAAAAATCCTCCAAAAATAATCTTTAACACTGTAATTATAAAGCAATTCAGCCTATCCGCAATAACTTTTAGTCCAAAATAAAAATCCATAATCTACGTCACAGTAGACTATGGATTATATTATATTCAATTATTTTCCAGTAACAGAAGTAGCCGTAACATGGAATGAATGACCGTTACCACTAACAGTCCAATCGTTAATTCCATTTTGAACAGCCGTATATCCATCAACCTCATCGATTGAAGGTAATCCAGTAGCTGGCTTACCTGAGATACCAGCATTGTTTAACTGATTACCGATATGTTCTTTAACAATATTTTTGGCATCTTGTGCTGTCATTTGTTCACGAGTGCTTTGCTCTGATGTTGAAGTAGCAGTAGTAGACTTGCTACTAGAAGTAACATTACTGGATGAACTGCTTGTTACTGCAGAACTAGATACTGACTTTTCACTTGCCTTCTTACTTTGACTAGTAGAAGTAGCTGCAGTCTTACCAGAAGTTTTTGCACTTTTTACAACCTTACTTGAAGATGCATCATTACTTGAATTATCCTTAGTAGAACTACTTGAATTACCACAGCCTGCTAAAGTAATCATTAATGCACCGGCAGCAACAGTTGCCATAAGTTTTTTCATATAATAATGCTCCTTCTTTATTAATTATTTCATCTATTATCTTATATTCTAAGACTAATTACAACACAACATAGTAACTTGCTGAGTAGTACTTAGTGTAACCAACTTTAATTACGTCACCAGGTTCTGGAGCATGAACATATGCACCATTACCAAGAGAGATCGCTACATGGTATGGTGCGCTATCACTACCATAAAATAGCAACGCACCCTTAGGAGCATTCGCAACGTCATAGTGGTGAGTACCTAATGCTTGTTGTTGGTAAGTTGTTCGATAGTTAGCTCCTAAGCCATATGCCCATTGAACTAACCCAGAGCAATCAAAACCAGTAGATGGATTATTACCACCCCATACATAAGCACGACCACGCATTGACATTGCCTTATTTACGGCTTCACTATGATCATCTAACCAGGCACCATTGGCTCCAAAATTATATGTCTTACCATCAATCGTTTGAGTACCAGTAAGCATATTAGCATTGGTGGTATCGAAGTAGTACCAAACATTGTTAATCTTTTGCCAACCAGTTAAAGCCCAGGCATTAGTAGTATCAAAGTAGTACCAGAAACCAGCGTTAGACTTGTACCAGCCGGTGTTAGCCCAGGCATTACCTTCATCAAAGTGGTACCAGTTGTTATTAATCTTTTGCCAACCAGTTAAAGCATTAGCATTGGTATTATCGAAGTAGTACCAGTTATTGTTAATCTTCTGCCAACCTTTTTCAGCCCAGGCATTTGATTGATCGAAGTAGTACCAGAAACCGGCATTGGACTGATACCAACTAGTACTTGCATTAGCATTGGTTTCATCAAAGTGATACCAGTTATTGTTAATCTTTTGCCAACCAGTTTCTGCTTGAGCAGTTTCGTTATTGAAGTAATACCAGAAGCCAGCTTGTGATTGGTACCAACCAGTTTGGGCATTTCCTTCATTGCCAAAGTAATACCAATTGTTATTTACTTGTTCCCATTCATTAGTAACTTTGGCATTATTATTGTAGTAATAAGTATTACCATTTTCTTTAACTAACCCATTTTGGGCTACTGAAGTTGTTTGACTAGCTTGACTAGCAACATTAGTGGAAAAGTTGTTAGTTGTTGCTGGCTGTGCTGAGACAACATTATTACTTGCACTAGCAACACTATTATTAGTACTTGCATAACTAGCTGCCACAGTTGCACTTTCAACAGTTTGTTGTGATTGAGCAACTTGAGTAGTCGAAGTTGCATTGTCTTGAGCAACTACATCGGCTTGAGCGTCAGTAGCCATTGTTATACCAAAAGCTAATGAAGCAATAGTGATTCCCATAGTTAACCATTGCTTGCCACTCTTATATAACTTGTAATGTTTCTTACTCATAAACTAAAATACAACTCCCTTTAATTCGTTCATCAATAATTTCAACGGTTACTACTATACAATAAATTTTTCTTAAAAAGTCGAATGTCGTCAGTTTGTTAACGAATGTTGCCGTCTTGTAATATTAGTGAAATTTTTTGTTACAAAAAACGTCTTGACCCTTATTAAGCCAAAACGTTCTCAATCAATAAAATATTAATTTAACTTATTAGTAGCCACTCCAGTAACCATTGCTGTAGAAGTAGTAGCTCTTACCATTGATATTTTGCCAACCAGTCATCATTGCACCGTGCTTTGGATAACCTGGATTAAAGTAGTACCAGTGACCATTTAGCCATTGCCAATCAGTAGCAGCAGCGTAACTACCTGATTGGAAGTAATACCAAGTACCGTCTTGACTCATCTGCCAACCAGTAACTGGATGACCTGCTGCATCAAGGTAATATAACTCATTGTTATCACGATTGGTTGTCCAGCCAGTTGACATCCAAGCATTTTCTTGGTTGAAGAAGTACCAATAACCACGGTACCATTGCCAGCCAGTATATGCAGATGCATTAGTGTTATCAAACCAGTACCAGTGACCATTTAGCCATTGCCAGCCAGTTAATGCCCAGGCATTATTGTAATCAAAGAAGTACCAGTAGCCAGCCGGTGATTGGAACCAGCCTCTTTGACCACTAGCATTGACTGGATCAAAGTAGTACCAACGATTATTAAGCCGTTGCCAACCAGTAAGGGCCCAGGCATTACTGTAATCGAAGAAATACCAGAAACCAGCTCCAGATTTAAACCAACCTGTTTGCGCCCAGGCGTTAACTGGATCAAAGTAGTACCAATGATCGTTAATCTTTTGCCAACTAGTTAAGGCATATCCTTCATCAGTATCGAAATAATACCAGTGATTATTAAGTAATTGCCAGCCAAGATATGCACTTCCGTCACCTTTAAAGCCATACCATTTGCCATCAACCTTTTGCCAGCCAGTTTTCATCGCACCATAAGAACCATCATGATTAATGTTAAGGTAATAAATATTCCCATCAATCTTTTGAATTCCAGTAACCATGGAACCATCACTTGGTGTGAAGTAGAACCAGTTGCCACCTAATTGCTGCCAACCTTGTAGAGCTTTACCATCTTTTCCATAATAATACCAAACAGTTTCAGTAGTACCATCTTCTTGTTTAACTTCTTTAGTTCCCCAACTATTAGGAGTTCCTGTTGGTAAAAACGGATTAGTATTCAAGTAAGCCAGTTGATCCTTCAAATAACCATTAATTGTACTTTTCATTGAAGCAAGAGTATTGTTTTTTTCTGTTTCGATTGCAGTTAGTTTTGCTTGATTTTCTTCCTTCAATTTTTGTAAAGCATTGCGATTGCTTTGTTCAAGCTTATTTAAGAAACCACTTTGAGCAAGTGCACCGATAAATAAGGTCTTGGCTGTTGCTAATGCGCTTTCCCGAGTTTTCTTAGCTTCTGCTAGTTCCTTTTGAGCAGCTTCACTCTTCTTTTGAGCTTCTTCATATGCACTCTTTGCTTCAGCACTCTTTTTTTCTGCTTCTGTAACTGCGGCTTCAGCATTTGATTTATCATCACTTGAAGCTGATTCAGCGACCTTCTTAGCAGCATCTAAGGCTTCAGCAGCATTATCACTAGCTACCTTGGCAGCTGATGCAGCGGTTGAAGCTTGGGCAGCCGAATCACTTGCTTGAGCGTATGCGGCATTAGCACTTGAAGTAGCATCACTATATACTTTGTATTCTGTTGGGGCAGCTGATTCGATCCCAGGAATCTTTGTTGGATCAGTATTTACAGCACTAGAGGCAACTGCATAAGCTGAAGAATTAGCATCAGATAATTCTTTTTCAGCTGCTGAATTTGCTTTAGCTTGAGCTGCACTCTTAGCAGCATATTCAGAATCAATTGCAGAAGACTCGCTAGCAATTGCTGAACTAGCGGCAGACTTAGCGGCACTAGCAGTACGTGTAGCACTAATTGCTGAGCTTGCAGCAGCATAACTATTAGCTGCTGGAGTTGCGGCTAAACTAGCAGAAGTATTTGCCTTAACTACATAACCTGTGTTTTCAGTGGCAATGTTATCAGCACTTACTTTAGTGTTAGAGGATAATAATCCAAGTGTCAAAGCAGCACTGGCAACTAAAATCGTATTTCTCAATTTATGAGAATGAAGACTCTTGTTAGTCATTGATGATTCTCCTTTTTTACGCTTAATCACAATTATTTTACAACATCTATTTTAGAATTAACACCGCAATTAATAATAAAAGATCCCATCAACTGATGAGATCTCATTATCATTATGCCCAGTAGAAGTTAGGACGGTAAACCATTTGGTATGGCCGATCATCATCGTTCCAATACCATTGATAGTTAAATTCTTGAACAGCTTGACCAGCAGCACCATACCGAGAATTTGGATTTGAACTCCAGTAGTATCCACAAGTTGAGATACACATTGGATCTGGGCCTGCAGTAGAGATGACTACCGTATGACCTGCTCCACCAGCAGAAGCACCTGGGTTACCCCAAATCACAATATCACCGTATTGAACATTTTGAACGCCACGGCCACGTCCTGCAAGGTAGTAACCATTTTGAAGCAAGTAATTACCCAAATCTAAAGTGGAATAAGTATGGGCAGGTGTATGACCACCAGCGCTCCAAACAGCTTGAGTCATTGATCCAGAACAGTCAGCAGTTCCATCAGCTCCAGTTCGTGAACCATACATCGAATAAGTCAACTTGCCTTCACGGGCCAAGAACCAATTAATTACCCGTTGACTAAAGCCAACAAAAGCACCATTACTTTGCAGGTTTACCCAGTGACCATCAATCCAGTGACCGCCAGTCCACATATTGGCATTAGTTGGATCCATGTAATACCAGTTATGACCCACAAATGTCCAGCCAGTATGAGCCCATGCATTTTCCGGATCAAAGTAATACCAGAAACCTGCCGGTGATTGGTACCAGCCTAGAACTGAATTTGCATTGTTAGCATCAAACAAGTACCAGTGACCATTGATGCTTTGCCAACCAGTCTTGGCAGTTCCATCCTGGTTAAAGTAGTACCAGAAGCCAGCATTAGACTTATACCAACCAGTAGTGGCTGCTGCATTATTACCAAAGTAGTACCAGTTACCATTAAGCTTTTCCCAGGCATTAGCTAACAATTGGTTTCCCTGCTTATAATAACGATTATTACCAAGACTATTTAATCCCTCATTAAGACTAGTAAGATCTAAGTCACCTGTTGCTGAATTAAATAATAATGTTCGTCCATCAACTATAGCAGAATTTTGACGAACTCCAGTTACTAAATCATAATATTGAAGTGAACCGGATGCTGGATTATAGACTAAACCTTTTTGTTGACTTCCTGATGGACTAAAGAAGTAGTAGTCGCCATTAATTGAGCGAACACCTGTGAACATTTGGTAATTAGTAGGATCGAAGTAATAACGGTTACCATTAATTGTTTGCCAACTAGATAATGCTGAACCACTGTTGTTGAAGTAGTACCAGTTGCCATTAATTAATTGCCAACCAGTCTTCATCGCACCGTATGTACCATCATGTTGATCGTTAAGGTAATACAAGTTGTTATTGATAGTCTGAAGACCAGCAAGCATTGCATTATTTGTAGGAGCAAAGTAATACCAATTGTTACCTAACCATTGCCAACCAGTTAAAGCCCAGGCATTATTGTTATCAAAGTAGTACCAGTCATTATTCAGCACTTGCCAACTTTTAAGCGCCCAAGCATTAGTTGGATCAAAGTAATAACGGTGACCGTTGATCGTTTGCCAACCAGTCCGTGCTTCTCCATCTTGATTGAAGTAGTACCAATTATTATTAATAAGATGCCAACCAGTGTAGGCAGCACCATCATTAGCACCGCCAAAGCCATACCAATGGCCATTAATTTGTTGCCAGCCATTTTTCATTGCACCATATGTGCCGTCATGTTGATCATTTAAGTAGTAACCATGGTTATTAATCTGTTTTAAACCACTTTGCATAATTGAACTGGATGGATCAAAGTAGTACCAATTATTCCCTAACCATTGCCAGCCGTTCACAGCCACACCATTATTAGCAAAGTAGTACCAATTATTATTAACAGATTGCCAACCAGTCTGCATTGCACCATATGTGCCATCGTGTTGTGGATTTAAAAGGTATTTACTATTGTTAATCGTTTGTAGTCCCGTCTTCATCGCACTATTTTGCGGGTTTAGGTAATACCAATTATTATTGATATATTGCCAATTAGTAGCGTTTTGACCATTATTGAAATAATACCAATCATTCTGGCTAGTTTGCCAGCCATTTGCCGTTTGTCCACTAGTATTCTTCCAACTAGTAGTACCGTTAGAATCTGTTTGCTTAGTGTACCCATTAATCTCTGTTGGTGTTGTTAAATTACTAAGTTGATCACTAGTAACGTTATTTTGAACCTGAGCAGCAACATTTGACTGAGTAGTTACCGTAACGGTTGATTGCTGATCATCAGCGTAGACACTCGAAGCACCCATAATTCCAAGCACTGTAATGCAAGCAGTTAACCAAAGTTTGCCAGCTTTATACAATTTAAAGTGATTTTTCATCAGATCTTACCCCTCCATAAAATTAAACAATTCTTATATTAACACCAAATAAAAAAACTAGATAGAGATCTTTCTACCTGATTCATTTACTTCATTATTAGTGCTTCTTGAAACTGCTGATAATAAACTTCTTAAGTTTATATTACTTTCATAATTACTTCTATTGCTGTCAATAAGCTTTATTTTCTTCATCACATTGCATATTTGTTACTTAAATATTTCAAAAATGTTACAATATAGATGAAAGGAAACTAGATAATAGCTTAGAAAGGGGTGCTACATTATGTTAAAGATGCAAAATAAAATAATCGATAGCTTATTAGTATGTGTACTTGCGCTAGGGTTAGGTGGCTGTGCAACTAGTAGTGTAGCTACCCATAAGGCAAATCATGAACCTACTAGTACTAAGATTACTAAACAAAGCAGTCATAAAAAAGCTGCTACAGAAACTAAGCAAGAAAATTCTAGTAGCCAATCATCAACTAATAAAGAAACTGAAGCTACTACTAATAATAAATTAGCAGCTAATACTCCTAGTCAAAACTTTGCTCAACCATCCTCAACGAATCAACAAACCATTAGTACAACTAAGCAAGCTAATAATTCAGCATTAGTCACAAAGAACAATGTTGCTCCCCAACAGCAAAAAGCTGCTCAACTAGGTACTAATGATCTTGCCGTTTGGACTGATCAATACGGAATTATTCACCATGTTGACAGTAATGGCTTAGATCATCAAACTATTCCTGGAAGCGTTCAAGATCACTACGAAAACTGGTCAGGAGCTTTACCAAGTAACGCTCAGGTTGTTCACAACGCTGGTCCAATTATTCCAAATCAATCAGATAAAATTCAACATAATAACGGTGTTCAGTTAGGCCTTGGTGATGTTGCAACCTGGACCGATCAATACGGAATTACCCACCACGTTGATAGTGATGGCATGGATCGTCAGACAATCCTAGGTAGCACGGAAGTTCATTACCAAGACTGGTCGGGACCGTTACCAAGTAATGCAGAAGTAAGTCATGAGTAATTGTATTATTTGTTTTTCAACAATAAAAAGGCGTTGAGTAAACTCAATGCCTTTTTATGTTAGTACACTTTATTAGCCAATCTTCTTTTTCTTAACCAACCCAGAATAATAACATATATTACTAGAATGGTCACATCAACTATCAGTCGCAATATAACAGCTAGCTCCCATGTTGAAATAAACTTTCCCCATAAAACCCAGTATAAATCTAAATGATGAATACATAATACAGCTAATGTATGTTTTCCAACTAGCTTAATCCCATTAAAGAATCTCTTTGTACTAAACGCTTTAGAGATATACGAAATAATTACAGTGCCAGCCACTGCTTCCAATAAACATAAGATAAAATTTGGGAAATGTCTGAGAGCCATTTCAATACTTAAGCTATTTTGAATACAGTAAATCCATAAGATGAATAATCCTAATAAGCCGCCCATATAAGCCATAGAATTATTATCCACATTATCATTAATTTTTCTCCAATATGACCCTATCCACATAAAGAAAGCTGCGATAGGTACCAAATCAAAATCTTGTGGCAACCAAATATGTTTAGAAACCATGTATCCAAATAGTGCTAAAACTCCTAAAATCATGCCGTTGTATTGATTAGGAAACAACACTTGTAATCCATCAAAAAGTAACTTAGACCAGAAGAAAACAAATAAGAACCACATTACACTTACATTAGGAACTGCATTTGCACCTATAAATATACCATGAATATCATTTTCAACCATTTTTGATAAAGATACCTGTCTCAGTAACAAAGTTTCAATTCCTAATAAAGCAATCATCAATGCCGCAAGTAACCATACCTGTTTAAACATTTTTTTACTCTTCTGAATAACTACTTGCCATGTTTTCGTCTTTCGAGATGTATAACCCGAAAGAATGAAAAATAGTGGCATGTGAAAAGAAAAAATAAATACATACAATAAACCTGAAGGAACTTCATGACCGATTACCATCAACAAAATGGCAATTCCCTTAGCAATATCAACCCATTCTATTCTTTTTTACCTACCATCAATTTCTCCCAATATTTTTCCTACAACTTCGCCATCAGCTTCACATCAGGGTACTTCTGCTTGAACCAGTTCTCGGCAAATTGATTTTCAAACAGGAATAATGGTTGATCATGAATGTCCTTAACAAGGATATTCCGTGATGACGACATCTTCTCATCAAGCTGATCAGGAGCGATCCAGCGGGCTGTCTTATTCCCCATTGGTTCCATCACCACTTCAGAATTATATTCATTTTGCATCCGAAATTTGAAAACTTCAAACTGAAGTTGCCCAACAGCACCGAGAATATAGTCTCCAGAAGTGTATGAACGGAATAACTGCACTGCCCCTTCTTGAACTAACTGGTTAATTCCTTTATGGAAGGACTTTTGTTTCATCACATTCTTTGCCGTTACTCTCATAAATAATTCAGGGGTAAATTGTGGAAGCTTTTCAAACTTAATGTCTTTTTTACCAGTATAGATCGAATCACCAATTTGGAAGTTTCCAGTATCATACAACCCAATGATGTCACCCGCAACCGCATTTTCAACGTTTTCCCGGGTATCTGCCATAAATTCAGTCACGTTAGACAAACGAATTGGCTTCTTGGTTCGTTCAAGAGTAACATCCATTCCCCGATCAAACTCACCTGAACAAATTCGGACGAAAGCAATCCGATCACGGTGTCGAGGGTTCATATTAGCTTGGATCTTGAAAACAAAACCAGAAAATTCTGGATCGAGCGGTTTTACATCCCCATCATTTTCTGTATGGTGATCACTTGGCGCTGGGGCAAACTGAAGGTAAGTTTCCAAGAAAGTTTGCACCCCAAAGTTAGTTAATGCAGAGCCGAAGAAAACTGGCGTTTGGTCACCGGCCGCAATCTTATCCCGATCAAGCTGGTTACCAGCAACATCCACTAATTCCATTTCATCTAAAGCATCTTGCCATTCACCATCATTAGCCAATGGATTATCGCCCTTAACATTACCATCATCGTCCAACGGTAAATATGGATTATCTTCATCAGCGGGGTGAGTTAAAGCAACTCGGCGGTTAAAGCGGTCATAAATTCCTTTAAATTGTCGGCCAGAACCGATTGGCCAGTTAATTGGGTAAGTTTCAATTCCTAAAGTCTCTTCAACCTCGTTTAACAAGTCTAGTGGATCACGGGCATCCCGGTCAAACTTGTTCATAAAGGTAAAAATTGGAATTCCCCGCATCTTACAAATTTGGAAAAGCTTCTTAGTTTGTGGCTCAATCCCCTTAGCAGAGTCGATAACCATTACTGCGGAGTCAACCGCCATTAAGGTCCGATAAGTATCTTCAGAAAAGTCTTCGTGCCCTGGAGTATCAAGGATATTAATTCGCTTCCCTTGGAAATCAAACTGCATAACAGATGAAGTAACGGAAATTCCCCGCTTCTTTTCGATTTCCATCCAGTCAGACTTAGCAAAGTTACCAGTCTTTCGGGCCTTAACAGTCCCCGCTTCACGAACAACCCCACCAAAAAGTAAGAGTTGTTCAGTAATTGTCGTTTTACCCGCGTCCGGGTGTGAAATAATGGCGAATGTCCGCCGCTTATTAACTGCTTCAGCAAGTTGTTTTGGTGACATGTTATTTTCCTTTCATTAAATAATTTATTTTTGCGCAATATCTATACTAGTTTAATATATTCTAAAAACACTTACAATAAAGTATTAAGGTTCCAATTAGGTGAAAACTTCTTTTGCTAATTGGAACCCTAATCCTTAAGGCACTTCTTTTTTATCAAAGATCTCTTTTTTCATTATTAAAGTAAGAATTATCATAATAGTACTTATAATTGATATTACAAAGAAAATATATTCGCTAAGTTGAGCCTTAGAAATTATATTTAAAGTATTTATCCCTTTATTTAGAGGCACCCTTAATAATCCTAAGCTATAATTTGGCATTATTTTTTTATTATTTACGTAAACCTCATATTTTATTCCATTATAAGTCAAAAATCTTATATAACTTGGCTTCCTTTGAGATGAATAAACATTAAATTGAACTCCATTATAGTACTCATGTAAATTATCTTTTAATGGAAAAACCTCTGACTTATAAATTACTGACCAGTTATGATTATGTTTATCTTTAAGTGAATAATCAGATTCTGCATAATTACTTCCATATACATATTTATTTATATTTTCATTTGTTAAATTATAACTAGCTTTTTTGTTATTTACGTAGTTAATTTCTGTAAATACCGCAAACAGTAACATTAGAAGACTATAAATAATAAGTCCCTTTTTGTAATTATTCCTATAATTCTTGTCAATAAAAATAGTTACCCCAATCACTAAAAATAGAATTACAAAATTTAGCATTCTGCTAGCAAATTGAATGGTACCTAAAGGACTTTTAGTCAATCCTATATACTTATACGGTACCCAAGAAAAAGTTAATACAAATGTTATGCATGAAATTATTATCCACTTTTTCCAAGATGTATTTTTACAAGATCTAAACAGCATTACTACCATAACAATCATTATTATTAATATAAACATACCAAAATTATAATTATATGTTTGAAAAGCTAATGTGGCCTTGGTTGAGCCAGCCACAAATTGATTCCAATCTAACGTTAGGATGTTTCGCCAAGGAGTGGTGAGATCGTTTTTTAATGATAGTTTAATTATATTACTTAAAGTATAAGCTGAAGCTACTATAGTAATAAAAGCAGCGACAATAATAGACTTTATTTCTTTAAAGTCTAATTTCCTCAATAATAATCTAAACAGCTCAAATATTATTAAATATAAGCAACATATTACTGTTGTTAAAATATGAGAATTAATTACTAAACTCATTCCAAGGGCTAAGAATAAACTCCCTACCCTATATTCCTTTTGCCAAATTTTAATAATTCCTAAAAACACTAATGGTAAAAAAGCAAATCCCAATGCTTCACCCAGAGCTCCCCTATTATAAATATTTATAAGATTATACTGATTAAAACTATATATAACTGAGCCAAAAAATAAAACGCTCTTTTTATTGGTAAAGTTTTTCAAAAGTAAACAACAGTTAAATAGAGTTATAAATAATAAAATACTCATTGAAAAATACAATGCTAAAATCACATTATTAATTAGTAATCTAGGTATAACAAAAATAAGAGAAGTTACCCATGGGTACATTCCATTAAATGATTCACCATTTGCAGAAAAGCCTATAAAATTTACGAGTGGTGGTAATCTATGATTCTCAAATGCATTAGCGATTGATTCAAACACTTGAAAATGAACTATATCATCAAATCCTACTTTAAAGTAACCCTTATAGAAATAAAAGTAGGTAACTATAAAAGACAGTATAAAGAAGCAAGAGAGTAGATAGATTTCTCCTTTCTCCCCCATATACTTTCTAAGCTTCATTTGCAAATCACTCACCTCTAAATTATTTATACCTTCTACATAAAATAGTTAATTCAACTTTAACAAGAAAAGCATCAATATACTTAACTATCTTTTTAATAATTCTTTCAAAAATTAACCTTCTAAAAATAATGTCTATCAAAATGCAGATAATGAAAACAATTAACGAAAACAATAATCCTGCTAACAAATATTTAATCCCAGATCCAGCATATACCTTTGAAGAAAAAATATTTTGCCAAATGAATGGCCTAATAAACGAGTCCTCATGAATCAAATAAACACCGAACATTGAACCAGCAATGTAATTGATTATCCTACTATTAAAATGGCTGTTCTTAAAATAAGAAAATATAAATATAGACGTAAGTAGAACAAGAGGGCTATTCACATCAAATAAGTCAGCAATTCCATTAAATAACTTTTCATTAATTGCTAAAGTTGACAAAAGTATCGCTATCAATACGCATATTAAGGCACCAATCATTGTATAACCTTTGGAATTTAAAATCTTTCCACTATATTTTCTAATATAAGCACTAACAAAGTATATTAAAAAGAAATAAGTAGTTGGTGTATATCCAAAACTATCGACAAATGTATCAGGCTTATTATCAAATATTTGTAAGCCAATTGAAAGAAATGACCACAATAAAATCAAGCCAATTATTAGCAATAACAATTTTTGCTTGGTTAAACTTCTTATAATGATATTTAAAAATGGCATTGCAAAAAGCATTACAATATACGAATATACAAACCAATATCCACTCGGCAAGGGAAATGGTAGCAACACTCTAACTACACTATCAGTCCCCCATATTCCGGTTGGATCAAATAGCTTGAACACGAAATATAATCCAAAACTATAAAAGACTGTAGTAACGATCAAATTTATTGGGCGTCTAAAATTAAACTGCTTTTCACATAAAAAGTATGCTCCAATCATAACAAAAAGTACTACGCCTAGTTTCCCAAAATAATGAAGGAACAAGTTAACTTTAATTGCACCAGAGTATTTAGGATTGTAAGGATTCCAATCAAAAGTTCCTTTTAATGCATAGTGATGAAGTACGATCGCAAACATACTTAATATCCGAAGTAATTCAATACTCGAATTTCGACTACTTCTCTTTGTCATTTGTCTCTTCTACTCTCCTTATAAAACCCAACCACGATCATAATCATCACAATCATTGTCGGCAATGCCGCTATAATAGCTACCGACTGAATATTATACATATTACTATTACCGATTAACAGTGCCATTGGCAATAGCATAAACACAATTGCCCAAAAGCCTCGAATAGTTTTACTAGGTTCTTCTTCGATTGATAAGTGCTTATATGAATATTTAGAGATAACCATAGTAATGGAATCAAACACGGTTGAATATAAACCAATCATTGCTAAAGCCAAAAGAATCAAGGCAATGCGATACTGGGGCAAAGTCTCCATTAGCTTAATGGCTACCTGGGCATAGTTTTTGCCATCTGAGATTAGTTGAGTAGCGTTGACTAATCTTTGTACTTGGCGTGACATGCCAAAGCTACTTAACACAATGAAAGCACAGAAGGTTCCACCTAGTCCCCAAGCATAACCGCGTAAAACTACGTCCTTAATTGTTCGTCCCCGACTAATACTACCAATAAAAAATGGCGTGGCCACACACCAAACAATCCAATATGACCAGTAGTAGATTGTCCAGTTTTGGGTAAAGCTATGGCTATGAGTTGTCGTCGCCATCCCAATGAAATTTTGGGTTAAATTCCCTACTGCCTGGACACCGGCATCGACAATATAACTAAAAGAACCGCTGAAAAGTAAAACATAGAGTAATAAGCCAATAAAGAAGACATAACAAATCGTACTTAACCGCGAAATTGCCTTCATTCCAATCACTGAAGCAATCAAATAAATTGAAACAACCACGCAAATTAAAATAATCGACAGTTGCTTAACTTGACGGATTCCAAAAAGAACACCAACCGTTTGCGACAATAAAGGCATCGACATCGAGAAAGTTGTCGCCGTTCCTGCGATCAAAGCAAAGATCGCAATCAGATCAATCAATTTTCCCGCTATGCTATCAGTATATTTACCCAGTAATGGTCGACAGGCTTCTGAAAATTTCTGTCGTTTGTTTTTGGTCACATATAGCATATAGGCAAATGCCACCGCCAACATTAGGTAAAACGACCAAGCAATCGGGCCCCAATGAAATAACGAATAGGTTAACGACCATTCCATTGTTGTCCCTTTTTGCTTGATAAACGGCTCACTGGAATACATCAGCCATTCGCATAAGGCGTAAAAGATAATATCGGCTGACATGGTCGAAGTAAAAATCATGACTCCCCAGCGAAGATTTGAATATTCGGGTTTGTCTGTTGAATCACCGAGCTTGATTCGGCCAATCCTTGAAAAAGCAGCGTACAGTGTACTGATAAAAAAGAACAATCCCACCAAAATATAGAGAAACGATAATTGATTATTCAAGAATGACCGAATATCTTCCAAAATGAGTTGTGAATTTTTAGGGAAGCGTTCTAATAAAAAACTCAAGCCAAAAACAACAATAATCGGAATAGTAACTAAGGACCAGTCAATTTGTTTATACTTTTTCACGATCCTATCCTCTCTTTGTCAGTTGCTGATCAACCTGTTTCAATTGGTCGACACTATCAATTTCGATAATATCGTTAGCCGTGATTGGCATTACATATAATGAAAACTCATCAAAGTAATCAAACATGGCAATATCATCCCAGTAAATATCGTAGTGATGAGCTTGTTCAAACTCTTCTTCTAAATAGTCTTTCAGACGCAGACTATCTTCCGCCTGCCATTTTGATAGACTATATAAGCGCCAGCCATGATCATTTCCCGAACGATCGCATTGTAAAATCTTACCATATTGATCGGGATGCATAATCCATTCATCAGTAAACTGACTAATCTTTGCTCCGGCATATCCAGAATGGGCAAATTCCCTCTTTAATAATTTGGGATTCATTACTAACTGATCACCATCGAGGATTACCGTGTTCTTTAATTCATTACGAGCCACATACAATGATGAGATATTATTGTACTGGTTATAGTACGGGTTATTAATTAGCTTTACCTCGGGATACTTTTCTCCCAGATAATTAAACTGCTCGGCTAAGTAACCAACAACAATCGAAATATCATAAATTCCATTTTGGTGCAGTCCTTCAATTACTGATTCGACCATTGGCTTTCCCGCAACCCTAATTAGCGGTTTAGGTGTCTTATAGGTTAACGGACGCATTCGTGTTCCCAACCCGGCTGCCATAATAATTGCGTTTTCTATTTCTGCCATCTTATTTCCTTTCCAAGTACCGAAGCACCTTTTGACTGTACTCTTTGGCGTACCGATACTGTGCTAATGAGTATTCACCAAAGTCTAAGCCTAATGACTGCTTATATTCGCACCAATTACTCCAAAGCAAGCCACAAATAGCAACATAGGCGTAAATCTTATACCGAATATCCTCACTAACCGGATGTTCGAAATACAAGTCAATTAAGTGATCAAGCTGTGACTGATCATACATTGAGTAGATTGCAAACATGGCAATGTCAACATGGGGATCCTGCATTCCAGCATATTCCCAATCAATTAAGAAAATATTCCCTTGTTGATCAAACACAAAATTATCGGCATTCGCGTCAATATGACATAGCGTCCACTCTTTATCTAACCGCTCAATATATTGCAAGAGCTTTTCTACTTGTTGCTTAACTTTACCGTAATCACGATAAGCAGAAGGAGCACTGCGTAACTGCTTATACTTATTAATTTGACCAGCTAAATCAAACTGATGATCAACTTTTAAATTCTCTTGATGCATTTGTTTCAATAGGTGCATGCATTGTTGAACATCGTCCCAATTATTAGGATTACAATTTCGGGAGTTTTCAATAAACTCAGTTAGTTTATATCCATTTTGAGGATTCAAATACAAGGTCCGTTCCACATAAGGTAATTCTTTAATCTTTTGATAAACATCGTATTCTTGATGACGATTAATTAGTTGACCAGTTCCTGCTCCAGGAATTCGCATAATGTATCGTTTTCCCTGACAAGAAAAGATGAAAGAACGATTAGTCATCCCCTTCTTCAAGACGTGAATCTGATTAATTGCTTCTCCAGGAACGTTTAACGTTTGTTCAATCACATCAATTGCGTCATTTTTTAAATGATTGGAATTACCATCAAGATCACGCAATTCTTCATAAGAGTTGATTTCGGCATACTCATGCTCATCAACCAAATTGGCATCAATCACCGAGCCATGAAAGTCTAGCGTTGATTCCCAAAACTGATTAAGCCCGTCACAAGATTCTACCCGTTCAATTAATCGTTGTTTTAATTGTTTTCCTAACTCATTATTCAGATATGCAAGGCCAACCATTCGATTGCCATCTTGATTAACCGGCTTAATGTTTCCCCGAGTGGTTACTTGCCAGTTTGAATCCGAGTTAGTTTGTCGACTAAACATATACCATGCTTGATCTTCAAGCTCTGAAAACGGATTGTTCTTAAACCAAAGATCACACGGGACAATATAACTATTTTCTAAATAATCATTGGCCAGATACAATGAATACAGGTTATTCCATTCACCGTATTTAGTATTAACTATTAATTCAATCCCATATTGATCGATCAAGTATTCATAATGTTCTTTCATAAAGCCAACAACAATTTTAATCCGCTTGATCCCTTTAGCTTGAAGCTGCTTGACCAGGCGCTCAATTAATGGTTCTCCATTAATTTCTAGCAATCCTTTAGGCTCCTCAGTATTAATTGGGACCATTCGCATTCCAAAGCCAGCAGCTAAAATGACTGCCTGTTGAGGATGGTGATTTTTAATGTACTCTTTTCCCTTAATCGTTAGAGACAGCTTCTCATTAAAGAAACCATTCTGCTTCAACTGATCTAATAACTGATTAACCTTTCCTAAAGAGATATTCAACCGAGTTGCCAAGTCTCTTTGAGTTGCTTGAGGTTTTTTTAATTTTAATTTGAATAAATCTAGTAATTGTTTGTTCATGTATTCTATCCTTTTATATAAAATTGAACAAAATTATTTTACCACTACTAATAACTATCCACAATCATTGCTAAAAGTAAATTTACTGTTCTTTATGTCTGGTGTATAGTTAAATCATTAAAACGTCATGGAAGGAAAGTACCAATGATTAAATTTGTTGCATCTCACCTCTCTGGAAATGGTGGGACTGAAACCGTGTTAGTTCCAGTACTCAATCATTTTGCTAAAAGTAACTCTGTCGAACTAGTTATTTTTGAAGCTCCCGATAATGATTATTGGTTAAGTAAGTTAAATTCTAATATAAAAGTTAGAATTATAAATTACTCAGGTAAATTTTCTAAACTACTCTCTTTCACACAAGAAGCTTTTTCTATTAAGAAAAATGACCTTCTTATTTCACTTAGCCCATCATTTATTAAACTTTCTTCACTACTTCGTAAAGCTAAGTTATCAAATTTTAAAATAATTTCCTGGATTCACTTTTCTCTAGTTGATCAAGATCTTTTTAACCCGCATGACATCACATATGCAGACTACCATTTAGCAATCAGTAATAAAATTAAGAAACAATTGGTAAGTTTAGGAGTGTCAGAAAAAAAAGTTGCGGTGATTTATAATCCTATCAAGCAAGAACATATTTGGCATTTTCAACAACATGATGGAGTTAATATTGCCTATATTGGCAGGATCTCTTTTAAGGGCCAAAAAAATCTAAAAGAACTTTTTGACGGTTTGAAAAATTCTTCTAATACTAACCTATTTATAGTGGGGAATGGTTCAAAAGAAGAAATAACAAAATGTAAGACCTATATCGATAAAAATCAAATTACTTCAAAAGTTACTTGGGCTGGCTGGCAAAAAGATCCTTGGCGTTACCTTAAAGATAAAAACATTGATGGAGTAATTTTGACTTCTAAATTTGAAGGTTTACCAATGGTTTTCTTAGAGTCAATTTCTCGTGGTATACCAGTTATTTCCAGCCGATTTGACGGCTATGATGATGTCATCAAAGAAAAAATTAATGGTTTCTCCTATGAACCAGGTAATATAGATGGACTTACTAAAACAATTAGTAAGATCAACGATATTAAAGACAAGAAAGAGATTCAAGGAAGTATTGCTGAATTCTATAATGACAATTACTTTGCTAAATTAGATAATGTTATTAAAGAAATATATTAAAAAAAGTTGATGTAAGAAATATCCCTACATCAACTTTTCTATATCTTCGGCTTGGCGAGCAACACTAAATTTCTCCAGATTACTATCGAAATAATCACGCTTCTTGTTTTGACTTAATGAACTCTCCAGTTCACTAGCCCATTTAGCAACGTCCAATCCGTGCATTTTTTTAATATTACTAGTCGCAAATATAGCCTCAACATTAGTATCTGAAGCTAAAATTTTTAAATTACTAATTTGTGACTCTAATGCAACTAATGACAAACCTTCATACATACTAGGAAAGAGTAATGCATCCATTGCCGAATACCACCTATTAACGTCAGCAATAAAATCGTATTGGATAACATTATCTTTAATTCCTAGCGATTGAATTTTTTCATTGATCTGCTCTTTTAATGGTCCTTTCCCTAACATCAGAAATATACTATTCGGATTTGACTTATGGTAATTTGCAAATACTTCCAACGCAAAAAGCGGATTTTTGCGGTCTTGAAGGACTCCAACGAAGCCGACTAATTTTGTCTTAGTATCAATATTTAACTTATGCCGAATACCTTCTCTGTTCTCCGTTGAAAAAGCGAATTTAGGAATGTCAATTCCATTAATACTAATAAATACATCATCGTCTTTATTGAACATCCATCTTGCCGCTTCCTTTGAAGTAGCAATTTTTTGATCTGAATATTTGCTAAATACTCTTTTTCCGTGGTTATTCACTGCCACCAAAGTTCTCATCAATAATTTATTAGAGAATTCATGACTAAAATAAGAATTATGCGAATGGCACACTATTTTTTTTACTTTTCCATACCGTTTAGCATAAATTACGGGAAAATAATTCCAAGAAGACGAATAATTAAAGTAAACAATATCATAATGATGTTCTTTAAAGAAAGCTTTCCACCATTTCCAGTGTTCAATTGGGTTCTTAGTAACCGGGATAACCCGCTCAAACATCCATCCCAATTTTTCACATTCTTTATCAGTTAGATTTTCAGGATCAGTTCCATAACCTACGGCATCAATTTTGTACTTTACAGGATCAAATCGACTAAATACGTTAAAAATAACTTGTGTTAAACCACTACCACTAATAAAATCCCCAACAACAAGAACTCTTTTCATTTCTTCCTCCCACTATCTAAGGTAGTAACTGTCTTAGCTTATCTGAATACGGACTCTCAAATTTCCGCCCAAACATCGCATTGCTCTTCTTAATTGCTTTATAGTCTCGTTCATCCAAAATTGCAGGAAAACTATTATGAATATGCTCCCACTTAATAAAGCGATGGTAATCATACTGTAATCGTGATTTAAATTGTGGAGTATTACAAATAATTGTCTGTACCCAGAATTCATCAGAGAAACTCCCGGTCTTTAACATTTTACGGAAGTTTTCATGGTTATCAAAATAATCCAAACAATATTCGACCGCATCGCGCGGTAAGTCACACCAATTAGCCCCCGTATAGATTTCAAGATCAATTCCTAATTTCTTTAACTTATTTACCCTCAATAAGCTTTGAACCCAGGTGCTTAAACGATTGTAGACTTTACCAAACAAAGAGTGACGATCTATTTTATCGTAATTATAGTAAAACTTTTGCCAATTAAGAGCATTGTCACGTCCCTTTTTTACGTCAGCTTTATAATACCGTAAATAGATATTATTATTTTCCTCATAAAAGTTCTTAATCTCTTCAACTGGCTTCAAAGGCCAATCTTGTCCAGAAATCAAGTGGACATAATCAATTTCTGGATCTTGCATTGCCCGATGCATTAATTCAACTGCAACTTGCCCAATTGACCAACTTCCCCAATTAACACTAATTTTTGAAAAATAGTCCACACCTAATTGTTGAAGCTTCTGTTTTTGTGCTTCTGAAACTGGTGTTTTCTTATCAAAATGAATAATTACTTTAAATGTTGGTCTAAGTTTTTTGGATAATTCAATAACCTGATCAATATCTTTATGAACGATAATTAGTACTGCTTGCATGATTTACCTTCCATTATCTTATCTAAGCCATGCTTGTAGGTTATGGTTAACTTGTTTACTTTTTGGTGGAATTTCCATGTAATCATTACCATAAAGTTCAGTTAAATATCTATCCCAACAAGCAAAGGTATCAAATGTGTAATCCTCAAAGGTAACCTTAGTGGATTTAAAATATTCTTTGACAGTTAAAATTTCTTTACCATAATCTCCCCAAAGAACATCACCAATTAGCCCCGTCTTATGGTAATCATAGCTCTGAGAAAGCTTCGATAATTGATTATTTGCTCTTTTAAGCCCATATAATTTAGCAAGTGGGATCAATGGTGTTTTAAGGACTTTCTTAGCAAAACTTCGCCCCTGTCCTGGTTTGGCAAAGCTTAACATTAAAATCTCACGGATAGTTGATATCTTCTTGTAAAGTCGCTTTTGTTGTTTTTCATCATCTGGTAACCCATCCATTGGGAAAACATCAATCCATAAATAGTCAGCCACATCATTACCAAATTGTTGACTCATTTTTGTCCGCAAATCAATAATTTTAATATATGGGTAATTCGAGTCACCAAACTGAAAATCAATCACCTTATAGTATTTATCAAATACTGGATCTTTCTTCGCAATACTTACTAACCGATTGTAGCTTTCACGGTCCATACACACATCAATGTCATCATCCCAAGGGATAAAGCCATGGTGACGGACCGCACCTAATAATGTCCCCGCACATAAGTACATTGTTAAATCATTTTGCTTACAAAATTGATCAAAATTAACCAAGATATTTAGTAAATATTGTTTAACTTCTTTTCGTGTTAATTGTTTCATATTATTCCTGCTTTATTTTATTCTAACTTAGTAATTATAAGCTATTCCCGATATTGTTACAATTTACAAAAAATAAGAGATTCCTATCAGCTTGATAAGAATCTCTCAATAAATTAATCAACCGTAATTGCTTGTCCCGCATATTCACGAGCAAATTGAGCGGTTGTGATCCAACCTTTTGCACCATAATCATATGCATTCCAGCCGAACGATCCTTGACTAGCGTAATTGTAACAAGGATCAAAGATCCGGAACCACCCATTTTGATAACCAACAATTACCTTACAGTGGTTTCTTGCCCAGTAAGTATTTTCATATCTGGAGTAACCATAATATTCAACTGGATGACCAGAATTAATGATATTAATAATATCCTGAACACTGCTTCCTGAAATGTTCCGAACTGAAGAATCAAAGTGATGAGCAAGATCTACTAAAGAATCTGGTTGAATAACTAGTCTAAAACCAGCACCTGTATAAATGTTACCTGATTGACGTGGTTGTAATAAGTTCAATGCATATCCCATATTAATATATTCCTTAGGACTTAATAGCATTGCCAATGAATAAACTGAACATCCCTCAGCAACTGGGAATTGGCTATACCATTGTGGGAACCATAAACGACCACTATTATCAGCATGGTATGTCCAGCTATTAACATTTACCCAGCGGTTTTGGTATAAATTAGCATTAACCGGATCAAAGTAATACTCAATTCCATTGATAATATGATATCCAGTATCAGCCCAAGCATTAGCTAAATCAAAGAAGTACCAACTACCATTGATTAGATGCCAATTAGTCCAAGCAAAGGCATTAACATTATCAAAGTAGTACCAAGCATTATTAATCTTTTGCCAACCGGTTAAAGCATTAGCATTGTTGTTATCAAAGTAATACCAGAAACCTGCTGGTGATTGGAACCAGCCAGTATGTGCCCAAGCATTTGTTGGATCGAGGTAGTACCAAAAACCTGCCGGAGTCTTAAACCAACCAGTATCCGCTGAGGCATTAGTATTATCAAAGTGATACCACTTATTATTAAGCTTTTGCCAACCGAGAAGGCTTGCTCCGTCATTATTGAAGTAGTACCAAAAGCCTGCTGGTGACTTGAACCAACCAATAGAAGCTGTTCCATCATTGTTGAAATGATACCAAGCACCATTTAGCTTTTGCCAGCTATTAAAGGCAAAGCTGTTTGCACTTCGATTGTAATAATAGACATGACCAGCAATTTGATTTAACCCATCATTAAGAGTAGTAGTATCAATCACTCCAGTTAATGGATTGAACTTATAGGTGTGACCATTCACCGTAAGTTCAGTTTGCCGAATACCGGTATTTGAATCGTAATATTTTAATAACTTAGTATTAGCATCAATTAACATTCCCTTTAACTGGTGTCCAGATGCTGGATCAAAGTAATAATAATTACCACTAATTAAAGTATCTCCAGTTGCCATTTGCGCATTTTCTGGTTTGAAGTAATAAGTGTTACCACCAAGGTTTTGCCAACCAAGATATGCACTACCATCACCTTTGAAACCATACCAATGACCGTCAACATACTGCCAACCAGTCTTCATTGCGCCAAATGTCCCATCTACCTTATCATTCAGGTAATAGAAATTATTGTTAATCTTCTGAATACCACTTTCTAGAACTGCGGTTTCTGGATTCATGTAGTACCAATTACCATGAAGATAGTTCCAGCCAGTATATGCACTACCATCGCCTTTAAAGCCATACCAGTTACCATCAACATACTGCCAACCAGTCTTCATTGCACCATACGTACCATCATGTTGTTCGTTTAGGTAGTAGGTTTTATTATTTATCTTTTGAATTCCAGTTTCCATCTTGGCGTTATCTGGATTCATGTAGTACCAGTTATTATCAATGTTTTGCCAATCTTTATTTTGATTACCATTATTAAAGTGGTACCAATCATTGCCAGAAGTTTGCCAACCATTCGCACTTTGGCCACTAGTATTCTTCCAAGTACCATTTTGATTTGTATAACCGTTAATGTTAGTAGTTATATTTGAATCATGAGACTTGTCATTATTACCTAAAAAGTACTCGTTTTGAGTCGAGGTGACTTCAGTATTATCGGAAGCAGATGCTTGGTTCAAATTAGCTGAAACTGCAAATGATAATACAGCAACTGCTGCAGTAACCCAAAGCTTTCCTGATTTATAAAGCTTAAAATGTTTTTTCATAATTACCTTCCCAAATAAAAATAATTTAACACTAGTAATATATCACTATTTTTTATTTCTTCCTACATGTTAATCATAAAAAAATTACAATTTGTTAACAGATCTTAATATTATTGAAATTAAACAATTAGTATTAGGAATTATAATAGTTATCGTTATATAAATTTTTTAGGAGGATTATAGTGACTCAGAAGAACCATATCTATCTTGCTTCAACATTAACATTATTATCTTTATCAACCTCGTTATATTTAAATTCTAAAAACGTTCAAGCTGATACTAACCAGGTACAGACCGAACAAGTAAATTCAAATGCCAATTTAAGTGCTAATTCCGCTTCAACACAAAGTCAAAGCGCCCCTTCAGCAAGTGCTTTTGCTACTAGTTCCAATAATGTAGCTAGTGAAAGCACTGCTGAACCAACGCAATCATTAAGTATTAACAGTCAAAATTCGGCTGCACCAGCAACCGCATATACAACCGTAAAAGCAGCTGCACAAACTGCTTATGATGGCACACCAGTAATCAATATTGGTGACGCTAACTACCCTCGAGTAGATGCAGTTGATATTAGTGGTTATCAAGCTAGTATGACTCCTAATAATTTTGTTACCTTAAAAAATCTCGGAGTTAAAACAGCGATTGTTAAGGTTACTGAAGGGACCTACTATATTAACCGATATGCTGGTCAACAAATTAATTATGCTAAAAATGCTGGCTTAAATGTTCAAGTGTATCACTATGCCAAATTTGGTAGTCAAAATGCCGCTATCAACGAGGCTAATTATTTAGCAAATGAAATGGAAGCATTAGGGTTAGACAAGAATACCTTAATCTATGCTGACATGGAAGATACAACTACCAAATATTACGGGGTTGCTAATCATTTAAATGCTTTCTGGAATCAATTAAATAATCGTGGCTTCACTAACCATGCAGTCTATGCCTCAACTTCTTATGATCAAACTTATAATGTCAGTTCAACAGTCGGGAAAAACCGTACTTGGGTTGCCCAATACCTTTATTCACCATCTTCAGCTAACCTAAGGAACCAAAACTATGGAGCATGGCAGTTTAACGCCCATGGGCGCATTCCTGGATATAACGGTGACTTAGATATTTCGATCGATTATCAAGGGTTAGTAGCTAACTCGGGCGAATGGTCTAACAATAATGGGAAATGGTCATATTCAATTAATGGCAATAATGTTACTGGCTGGCAACGAATAAATAATAACTGGTACTACTTCAACCAAGATGGCACCGCGCAAACTGGCTGGTATCAATCAGGTGCTGGCAACTGGTATTACTTTGACTATACTAATGCCTGGGCTTTAACTGGTTGGCAATATATTAATAATAATTGGTATTACTTTGATTACAATAATGCATGGGCTGACAAGGGCTGGCAGAACATCAATAATAATTGGTATTACTTCGATCTAACAAATGCTTGGGCGCTGCGTGGTTGGCAAACAATTAACGGTAATCGTTATTACTTTGACCCTAGTAACGTTTGGGCACTCAAAGGATTTCAATATTTAGACAATGCTTGGTATTATTTTGATGATAGTAATGCCTGGTTAAGTCATGGTTGGCGCTACAATGGTGGACAATGGTATTACTTAAGTCCAAGTACTGGTCAATTAGAAAGTGGTCTTCAAACAATTAACGGTAAAGTTTATTATCTTCAGCCAAACCACAATGGCTATTTTGGTGCAATGCAGACTGGTTGGTTTAACTTAAGTAACCATTGGTACTTCTTTAATAACGGTGGTGATGCTGCTACCGGATGGTTTAAATCTCCAGCTGGCTGGTGGTACTACTTTGATGATAATGGTCAAGCACGTACTGGTTGGCAAACCATCAATGGACATCAATATTACTTTGATCCTACCAATGCTTCTAATTATAGAGGTTGGTACCGTCATAATAATAGTTGGTACTACTTTGATGCTGCTAATGCCTGGGCAGTTACTGGATGGTTCAAATCACCAGGTGGCTGGTGGTACTATTTTGACAATGATGGTCGTGCACGAACTGGCTGGCAAACCATTAATAATCACAAATATTACTTTGATCTAACTAATGCAAGTGCTTATACAAATTGGCAAAAATTAGATGGTAAATGGTACTACTTCGATCCGAATAACGCTTGGATCCTAACAGGTTGGCAAAATATTAATGGACATCGGTATTACTTTGATAACGATGGGCATGCTGTAACTGGCTACCAATATATTGATGGTAAACTTTATCATTTTGATCAGGATAATGCATGGCTATTAGATTAACTAACAATATAGCAAATAAAAGGCTTAGAGAATGTTTCAAACTCTAAGCCTTTTATTATACATATTAGTTAAGTCAGAAGTTAATCTTCATGTTCGTTTGACTCACTTACCTTTTTAGCATGACCAAGATCTTTGATTTTTAATCCATTATTACTGTTCTGATCATTGGTTTTAACGATAGTACCGGTATATTTAAATACCTGAATTTTTTTAGTTGAATTATCATCGTCATCATTATTTTGATTATCAAAAGTGAATTTAACCTGATAGTTCACCTTAAATTTCTTATCACTAATTGGTGTAACACTATTAACGTTAACTTTAGCATTATAACTCCTAATACCATCATCATCTTGAAAGCCATCAAACATCTTAACTAGTTGTTTGTATCCAGTGTTATTTTGACCGTCAACAAAACTTTCATCTTCATCATCTACATTATTCTGAAAAACACCTGATAAAAGAGACTGTGCATTATCATTTGAGATACCATTATTAATTGTAATAGTATCATCTGAACTAATTAAAGTGGTTTTTAATTGATGCCCATCGACATTCTTTGTACCAACAAATGTATGTAGGCCAGGCAAGTATGGACCAAATGATCTTGAATATGAACTATTGCTACTATCAGATGAATTAACATCACTAGTACCATTATCACTTGTATTAGTATTAGATGTAACTGTACCTAAGGACTTACCGTCCATTTTAATAAGCATTCCTTTTTGGTCCGTATTAACTGTAATATAATTTGGTTCAGCCTGAATTTTATAGCGAGGCCAAATAAGCCAAGCGCGTCCTTTTTGAATAAATTGATAGTCGTTCCATTTTTCACCCTCACTAAACTTTTGCTTTAAACTACTTAAGTCGCCAGGATATTTTTGGAAATATTTTTGAATTGGCTTAACAGTGCTATTATTAATTTTTACTTGTGAAGTTGTTGAAGTAACGTATTTTGCAGCAGCTTTATCAGGGTCTCCAATAGCAGTAGTTGCTCTGTTCATTTGGTTATCTTCTTGATAATAAAAGTGTCCCCATGTTAAAAAGACTATTAATAAAATAATGATAGCTAAAATAATATTATTACGTTTTTTATTAAAACCCCATTTTTGAGTAAATGACTTAACCGTTCTTGAAGACTCTCTTCGAGCACCTTGAATATAATCAGTATCTTGATTACTATCATTGCTATTCTTAGTAAATCTTTCAACATTATGCCCACAATTTGGACAAAATTTAGTTCCTGCTTTTAATTTTGTACCGCAATTTGGACAGAAAAAATCTTTCATTATTTAAAGTTCCTCCCTAATTTTTATAATGAAACGACGTTATTATATCATAAATCAAATCTGCTATATTTACTTATTTTTAGGTAATTAGAATTAATCGAACAGATAAGTTTTCCCATTAATCCATTACTAGACATTAGATTAACTGCCATCATCATTGTAATAGCCCTAATTTACCTAAAATATGTGCCTTTTCTATCCCAATTTGACACGAAACAGCAAGTTAAATATTAATAATAGTTTTGTTAGTTAGGCCAATCTCATCTTTTTTTATTGAAATCAGCATTATTTTTTCAACAACTCTTCAATTTTTCATCGTAATATCATTGTAAACAGCCATAGCACCAGTCCAACTTCTCTCATAAAATATCTTTATGATTGCAGTCAAAAAATAAGTCAATAACTCCTTGTTAATCAAAAACTGATAATTAGCTTTCTCGCTAACTATCAGTTCGTTATACCTAATCAAATATCAGATTAATTAAATTATAGTCCTTCACGAATAATTTTCTGTGGATCGAGCCAAGTTCCATTATTAATAAATGAACTAGCTAAAGCACGGTTAAAATTGTGATCTCGGGTAATACCAATGTGGACGTGTGAAGTATCACGAATACCAATAACATCCCCAGTACTGATCTGTTGTCCTTCATGAACGAGAATATTATTCTTGCTGGAGAATGCCTCTTGATAAACAACTAGATATTCACCAGTATCAACTACGGCATACCAACTTAATCCGGAACCATATCCAACAATCTTAACAGTACCACCGTGAATAGCATGTACTTCTCTACCTGGGTGATCAATTGAACCAAAATCTAAGCCATCATGAAAGCCATTTAATCGGAATTCACCACCGGCATGAACACCAAATAATTGTCCACCACCAAAGTAACCTTCACCATCTTGAGGGAATGGCCAATCCCAACCATCAGCCCAAGAACCGTCAGAATTAAAGGTATAAGTCTTGCCATTAATCTCTTGAGTACCAGTTAACATCCAAGCATTAGTTGGATCCATGTAATACCATTTGCCATTAATCTTTTGCCAGCCGGTATCCGCCCAGGCGTTATCCCAATTAAAATGGTACCAATGATTATTGATATACTGCCAATCTCGTAAACCACTAGCATTATTCCAATCAAAATAATACCAACGACCATCTATACTTTGCCAACCACGTAAACCACTAGCACTATTTTGGTCAAAGTAATACCAGAAGCCTGCCGCTGACTTATACCAACCAGTATGGGCCCAAGCATTTTCTGGATCTAAATAGTACCAAAAACCCGCTGGTGTTTTAAACCAACCGGTATCTGCAGAAGAATTAACTTCATCAAAATGGTACCATTTGTTATTAATTCTCTGCCAACCCTTTGCACCACTGGCACTATTTTGATCGAAGTAATACCAAAAACCTGCTGCCGACTTGTACCAGCCAGTATGAGCCCAAGCATTTTCTGGATCTAAATAGTACCAAAAACTTGCAGCACTTTGGCACCAACCAGTATCAGCCGATGCATTAACCTCATCAAAGTGATACCACTTATTGTTGATATTTTGCCAGCCGGTCCGTGATTGACCATCATTATTAAAGTAATACCACCAACCAGCCGGTGATTCAAACCAACCTGTTTGTGCAGTTCCATCTTCTTTAATATAATGCCAATTATCATTTACTTTTTGCCAACCAGTATTTTTAACATCTGATTGAGCAGAAATATCACTAGCCTGATTATTTAAATCAGCTGCATCGATATTATTAGAGCTTTGAGAACTAGCATTTATTTGATTAGTTGTATTCACTACAACCTTACTTTGAGCAAATGAGGTTTCAGTATTGATATTTTGATTTTGTTGGGTTGCAGCAGCTTGAGCACTTGCAACTGAGGCACTAGCAGAATTGCTATTTTCATTATTAGCAATAGTCAAAGTTATATTTTGAGAAGCATTACTTTCTGCTGTGGTTTGAGTTTGCGTAGTTTGGATCTGATTATTAGTCGTATCAGCATGAACATGCTTTACTTGTGTTCCAGCAATAAAACCGATCGAAACGATCGCTGCTGTAATCCATTGCTTTCCTGACTTGTAAAGTTTAAATCTTTTTTTGCGACTATTCAAAACGTTTTAATCCTCCTAAAAGTGGGACGAAATCTATTTTTTAAATTAATTTTTAAAACATAACACTTTGTCAAGTATAAAAGATAAAATTTATGCTCGCAACTTCTCAAGAAAATTGTTAGGTTTTTGTCATATATTAATTCTTACCGATAATATTTTTTGCTTGGCTCAAAATCTTAGCATGAAGGATAAACAGGCCAGATAAGTAAATTACTATTCCGACGGCAACTTCCAATGCTAAATTGGCAATCGTCATTTGGATAGTATTACTGATTCGATTGACAATTATAAACATTACTAACCCACTAACTGCATATTTCCAAACTTCCCCAAACATCTTACGTCGGCTAATTGTCTTTCTAATCATTGCTAGCTGAGAAGCAGTAACTAAGAATTCTGAGCCAACTGTTGCCAAAGTTGCCCCGTTAGCTCCCCAAAACGGAATTAGAACCAGATTAAACGCAACATTACTTACAGCGCCAATAGTTACTGAAGTTGTAAATTCCTTAACTCGATTAACCGGCATCAAATATTGAGTACCAGTAACATTACTCCATGCAATTAAAACAATTACTGGTGATTCAAGGAACATAATTTGACCAGCCATTTGAAAGCCACTCCCTAAGAACCATGGAGCAAATTGTTTTGAAATTGCCATCAACCCGAACATCATTGGAATCGAAATAGATGAAACAAATTCAAAAGAGGAATACAAACTATTTCGTACACCTTCAATGTCACCCTTAGCATACTTATTAGCCACATGCGGCAACATTACTGTTCCAGTTGCGGTAACAATTGCTAAAACAAACTTGACAATCTTATCTGATTGTCCAAAATTCCCCAAGGCAGCCTGCGAATCCATATGTCCTAACATCAATCTGTTCAACACAAGATAGACCTGTGTGGTGATAGTTGGAATAAATAGTAATAATGATGGATAAAAATGCTTAAATGGATGCCAATCACTAATTTTAACCCAAACAATATTTCCCTTTAAATAGGGCCATAATGTTAAATTACCAACAACCTGGGCGCCACCTAAAATTAAAATATATTTTCCTAAATCAGCTGTTGACTTGATAAAAGTAAAAATCAAAATTACAGAGGCTAATTTAACTAGTGCATTTCGCACCACCGTAATTTTGAAGTTTTCCAACCCCATAAAATACCATGAAACATCAAGGCCTGTTGCAATAATCCAGAGGCCCTGCATGAGAAAATAATATTTAAAAGTCGTACTAAAAAGAAAAACAGCAGCTAAATATGCAATAAGGGATAAAGAAACGGTCAATAATTGTAACGCTTCAACTCCCCAAAAAGTTCGCGAACGTTCATATAAGTCATCACGATGGTAGGCTACTTCTCGATTACCATAAAGAGTAATTCCCATTTGCCCCATAAGGTAAAAGAAAGTTACCCATGCATTAGTGTATTCATTAATCCCAACATCATGTGCACCTAAAACACGAGAAATATAAGGAACGGTGATCAATGGAATGATCATGTTCAAAATTTGATATCCCGCATTATACAAATAGTTCTTGATAACTTTCATTGCTAATTACTTAAACTCCTTATTTACGGCAACTAAGGCTGCGTGGAGAACTTGATCCATATTGTAGTAGCGATATTGACCAAGCCGTCCACCAAAGATAACATTATTAGCTTTCTCTGTAGCAAGTTGAGCATACTTCTTGTAAAGCTCATTATTTTGCTGGTTATTAACTGGATAGTATGGTTCATCCCCACGATGCCAGTCAGCTGGATATTCTCGGGTAATAATCGTTTTATCTTTGTCGCCCTTACCAAATTCGAAGTGCTTATGTTCGATAATCCGCGTGTATGGCGTTTCAGCATCGGTATAGTTAATCACCGCGTTTCCTTGGTAATTACCAACATTCTTTTCTTCAGTTTCAAAGCGCAAACTCCGATATTGAAGTTCACCAAGTTGATAATCAAAAAATTGATCAATCATTCCAGTGAATACAACCTTAGGATAATTAGCTAAATAATCGTCCTTCTGCTTGAAAAAGTCAACTCCAGTTTCAACATCAATCAATTCACTATCAAGCATCTTTTCAACAATTTGAGTATAACCGCCAATTGGAATTCCTTGATAAAGATCATTGAAGTAATTGTTGTCATATGTCAGACGAACAGGCAACCGCCGAATAATAAATGCTGGTAATCCGGTAGCTTTTTGGCCCCATTGCTTTTCGGTATAACCCTTAATTAACTTTTCGTAGATGTCCCGACCAATTAATGAAATAGCTTGTTCTTCAAGGTTCTTCGGTTCCTTACCAGCCATTTCTTGACGCTGTTCGTTAATCTTTGCCAGTGCTTCTGCTGGAGTACGAACACCCCACATTTCACTAAAGGTATTCATATTAAATGGCAAATTATACATTTGCCCCTTGTAATTAGCAACCGGACTATTTGTATACCGATTAAATTCAGCAAACTGATTAATGTAATTCCAGATCTCCTTATTAGAAGTGTGGAAAATATGAGCACCATATTGATGGACTTGGATACCGTCAACTTCCTTAGTGTAAATATTTCCTGCAATGTGATCGCGCTTTTCAATTACCTTGACCTTTTTGCCACGCTTAGCTGCTTCGTAGGCAAAGGTAGCACCGAATAGACCGGCACCAACTACAAGATAGTCATACTTTGTCATGGAATGTTCATCCTTTCATATGTAACGTTATTTATTGATGAAAATTTTAGATAATGTTAAAATCAGTTTGTTTGCGTTTATTCAACTAGTAATAAACTTCCTGCAAATGCTATAATTATACTATTAAATACTTATCAAGTATAGTTGATTTGAACCTTTCAATATAGGAGAGATACTTATATGAAGAAATTTAGTCGTTTATTTTTGTCCGGAATGTTAGTTACAATCTTAGGATTTGGGTTAGCTGGCTGTGGTTCACAAAAGAATTCTAAGGACACAGCATCATCTTCACATACCAAAACTGAAAAAGTTACTAAGAAAGCTACTAAAAAGACTAGTAAAAACAGTAAGCAAAATTCTACTAAGAAGACAAGTTCAACTAGTAGCAGTGCTAGCGTAACATCATCATCACAATCAAGTTCTTCAACTGCTAATAGTAATGTCAATAATAACAGTCAAAAACAGTTAGGGCTTAACGATGTTGCTGTTTGGACCGATCAATATGGTGTTACTCACCATGTTGATAGTGACGGAATGGATCGTCAAACAATTGCAGGTAGCTCACAAACAAACTATCAGGATTGGTCAGGAAGCTTACCAAGTAATGCCCAAATTGTTAAACAAAATTAAACAAAACTAAAAATATAGCCAGATAGTAATTACAGTTACCATCTGGCTATATTTTTTATTCAGTAATATTTTCTATTTTTTTTACTGCGCTCTTTATAAAGTCACCTTTTCGCAACTTTTTAGCAATCTCAATAGTATTCATCTTCATTTCAGAATATTGCTTCTTAGTAATATTTTCTAAAATGTCATCAAGATTTTCGAGGCTGTTTACTGCAATTCCTAAATTATTTTTCAAAATGAAATCAGCCAGAGCGGCTTCTTTCCAAATAATTACCGGCTGTCCACTGCTTAAGTAAAGGGAAACCTTGTGCGGATTATTATAGCGCATATAATTACCAAACTTACCACTACACGTATCTAATTGATCGCCATCCCAAACTAGCCCGAAATTTTGAGTAAGTTTCTTTGGTAATTCATCTGGGCTCATTTGACCATGATAAGAAACGCCTTTTAAATAGTGTTCGCTTGGATATGAACCAAAGATTTCTAATTTCCCAGCTTGTAAACTTATTTTATCAAGAAACTTGGACTTTGCTAAGTTCCCAGCAAAGCATATTGTTCTATCATATTCAGAATTTTGATTTATTTTTTGAGGATTGTTGTAATCAAAAATTCCCAATTCTACCATTGGAACAGTAACACCATTTTCCTGTAACCATCGTTTCATTTTATGATTATGAACTATCAAGCCATCAGTAGCGTTAAAAAGTGCTCGTTCACCATCCCAATAGGTTTGGTCATTCTGAAAAAGGCGAAGCGATTCAACATCATGAATAATGAAGAACAGCTTCTTACTTTTTGAACGCATTTTATTTATAAGTTTTTTCATCACATAGCTAGAATAAGTTGGATACTGGAAAAATAGCTCATCAAATTTTTCTACATTGTTAAATAGACGCGGAATTACCCAATATGCTGTTTTAATTTTATCTAACTTAGATTTGTTGTTTAATTGCTGATGAATTACTTCAAAGCCAGATTGTGATAAATAATAATCCACATCTCTTTTTGCCTTTGGTCCTGCATCATTGCCCTTTCCATAGTCAGCAACCGTAAAAACTACTTTTTTCATTTTTCTACTCTTTATGTCCAAAATTCTTAACTGTAAAAACAACAAATTCAATAATTAATCCCAGCAATGCGCCTAAAGCAAAGCCAACAACTACATACTTTTTCGTGCTAGGAGTTGTTTTACTATCGGTATTATTAACGGTTGCTTTTTGCAAAAGGGTTACCTTTCCCGAGCCCGGTTGTAGCTGTGGTAATTCTTCCTTCATTGCCTTTGCAGTTGCGTTAACAATCTTTACAGATGCTTCCCTAGACGATGTTTTTGCCTTTAACTCCATCACTAACGATTGTTGTGAAATTTTAGCATCAATGGCACTCTTAATATCATCTGTTGAGTATTTTTTCTTCATTGACTTAGACAAATGCTTTCGTGCTTTTTGAGCAATGGTTCCATTTTCAGCAATATCCTTATAGGTTGGCATCATATTATTATCTTCACCAACAATTGAAATATTAGCACCACTTGACATTGTCCGCATTTCTTGAGGAATATTGTGAGAAATTACAATTTGGCGACTAGCGGTATAGGTAGTTGATTTTTTCTTTTTAGCATCTACTCCCATTACTAAAGCACCGAGGATAGCAAAAATAAGAACAACTAAAACTGGTTTCCCGTATTTTTTCATTAAATTATTTAAAGTTACGTTTTTCATTTTTCTCCTCCGATATCAATTTGTTTGATAAATAACATTGCGCAAAAATAGCAATTAAAAACGGATCGTAGCCGAAATCTAGCAGACGTTGTTCCACAATTGCACTAATCGTTACAATAACCATAATGCTTGCTAAAGCAAATTCACTTTGTTTAATTGATTGCCAGGAAACAATAGTCATAGTAATAATAACCACTAAAGCTATCACTACTCCATAGATAACGAATAAACGAATAAATGCTGAGTCAATATAAAAATAGTTTGCTCCCTCAGCAGCTGCATTTTTTATCCCACCAACAGCACCAAGGCCATTTTCATGAATATGCTGACCAAAAAGACTAAAGCCATATTTTTTTATAGCTTCGTGACTATAAAATAGCCGACCAGACAATAAACTATTCATTTGTTCAAATAACTTGTGTCCAGGTGCATACAGATACGACAGGAAAACTGTAACATAAGCCGCCAATACTGGTAAGGCCCAGTAAAAGATAGCAATCGATCTTGAAACAATATATCCTTTTTGTGCCCGTTGTCCGATCATCATTACTGGAATTACCAAAATCAAAGCATAGGCATTCAAACGTGCATCACAAAACTTAATGAGGAAGATTGCTAATAGTACAAATACTGTATAACTCTTCCACGAAAGCTTATTGAAGTAAAGATAACAATATGCCAATACTAGGTAGAGAATATGGGCAGCAAAATCAGTTGGGTAAATAATCCCAAATGCCCGTCTTAATGTATGAATTCCCCGATGGAAAATCAGATTCTTTGTTAAACCGATTAGAGAAGTAAAAAAGATAAACGAGAGAAGGATCGTTCCTAACACTAAATATAAGTAAATGATTTTCTTAAAATCTACATTTCTAGCACCTAAAACAAAAATCCCCATTGGAAAGAGGATAAACTCACCTGATGTCCGCCAAGTAATGAATAGAATAGCAAGGACTAAAAGATTAACCGTTATTTTTCTTATTGTATTTGAATCAAAAAAGATAATCTTAAACAAAACGATCGCTAATGGAATAAAAGCAATTTGATGTAGAAGGTTACCAGGAAAATAAAAAGTATAGGTTGAGGTTTGAAGAAAAGCAATTACAAAGTAAAAGGCAAACGCTATTTCATAAAGGATTTGTCCATCTAACTCAAGGTTAATTAACCGTTGATATTTGGATGATAGATATTGCACCCTACTTCCCTCCTACTTTTTCTCTTTTACAATATAGATTGGTCGTTGTTTAGTTTGCATATAGATTTTACCAATATACTTGCCGACAATTCCAATACACATCAGCTGCAATCCGCCAAGTAATAACATAATACAAACCATTGATGCCCAACCAAAAGCGCTACTGCTTGGTTCAATAATCCTCCGAACAATTACAAAAATTAATCCTAAAATTGATAAGAATGCTGACATTCCACCAATCCAGGTGGCAATTGACAGTGGTGCTTCGGAAAAGTCAGTTATGCCATCCATAGCATACTTAAATAGCTTCCAAGTGGACCAATCAGTTGTTCCAGCAACCCGTTGGACGTTTTTATATGATAGGTATTTAGTCTTAAAGCCAACCCAATTAAAGATTCCTTTTGAGAAACGGTTATATTCTTTTAAAGATAAGACGGCATTAACCATTTGGCGAGTCATCATTCGATAATCACGAGCACCGTTAACAATCTTAGTATCGGAAATCTTGTTAATAACATCGTAGAATTTATCACTAAGGAATGATTTAAACTTTGCTTCACCAGTACGATCTGTTCGTCGCATCCCAACACAATCATATTCTCCCGTAGAGATATACTTATACATTATTGGTAAATATTCAGGAGGATCTTGTAAATCAACATCCATTACAACAACATAATCTCCTGTCGTCGCTTCAAGTCCAGCATATAGCCCAGCTTCCTTACCAAAATTTCTAGAAAAGGATACATAATGAACTTTATCAGGATTTTGTTGATGCAACTTTCGTAATTCATCCAAGGTCTTATCAGCCGAACCATCATTAACAAACCAATATTCAACCTCGACTGGCATCTTATTAACAACTTTTTCAACAGCAGGATAAAATAATGGAATTGATTCTTGCTCATTGTAACAAGGAACAACAATGGATAACTTAGGCAATTAAATCTGCCTCCTCTTTACGCATGTCCTGTAATCTTCCGCAGAACAAACTTACCGCCCTTCTTGAACCAGTTAGTATGCTCCATGAAAACGTACTTTACTTCAACCGTCGAATATTCAGGGTGAACCTCAAGCCATACATCCAATAGTAGCTCGCTTAAAAAGCCATAAACTCGTTGTTCGTAGGTTGAATAATTTGAAATATCAATCCGGCTTTCAACTTCACCAAGAACGTCAAACATCCATGTGCAATACTCATCCAGCGGTTTACGCTTCATAATAAACATATTAAACATGTGAGCCCATGTCCGCTTCATAACTTTTTCAAAGGCAGCTGCGTATTCAGGATAATTTTGGTGGATCACCTGACGCATTACCTCAAATGGTTCATGCTCATGAGCGTGAAGGTAGTGAGACTCATTTGTCTCGATATAGTAACGTCGTTTAGGCGGCAAGATAATATCATGATCTTTAAGTAAGTCAGCTACTTGTTCACTTGATAATACCTCATCCAGTGATTTTTGGTGGTTAAGACTTAGGTATCGACGATAGTGAACTAACCCCATTGCATCAACGTCTAAGTTCTTCCATCCCCAGTAAATCGCCGTCAACTCATTATAATAAGGATTCTTTGCTGAAATATTGTCCCCCGTATTATCCCCCTGGAAAGTATGGTTAACATCAGGATGGATCTCTTTACCAACAAAGACCGGCAAATACAATGGGTCTTTGGGCATCTCATAATTCTTATGGGCAGCAACTAATACTTTTGTCTTCACAGTCGTTCTCCTTAATAAGCAGCGTTAGGCTTAATCATCACCTTAACAGTTTCAAACATAATCTTAAGATCAAGCCACACTGAACGTTCATTAATGTAGGTCAAATCAAGTTCAACCATTTGATCAAAACTTAAGGCGTTTCGTCCACCAACCTGCCACATCCCAGTAGCACCAGGCTTAACCATTAAGCGTTGGCGATCATAATCGGTATACTCTTTAACTTCGTAAGGTAGCGGTGGTCGAGGGCCAACAATACTCATCGAACCCCCAACAACGTTCAATAATTGAGGCAGTTCATCCAAACTATACTTCCGAATAAACTTACCAACCTTGGTGATCCGAGGGTCCTCCTTCATTTTGAACATTGCGCCTTCAACCTCATTCTGATCACGGAGCTTTTCTAACAGCTCATCAGCGTTAGTAACCATTGATCGGAACTTAAACATTTTGAAGGGCTTGCCATCTTTTCCGACCCGGGTCTGGGTATAAAAAACTGGTCCCGCAGGATCATTAACTTTAATTGCAATCGCGATGATTAAAAAAACTGGACTAAGAATCACTACCGCAACTGAAGACGCGACTACATCAAAAAGGCGCTTGATAAACCGGTAGCCATACTGATGTTGCAGTTTTTTCTCATCAATATGAATTTTCTTTTGTGTCATTATACTTCTCTTTTAAGTTTTATTTTTGTACTTTTCTACGTATCTTACACATTTTACCAGCATTTTACTCGTCTGAAAAGCTTTCCTCTGAATCCTGACGATCTAGCCAAGCTTGCGTAGCATCTAAATCAAAGCCTTTGCGGTACATTGCTTGTTTAAACTTCATTTCTCGCTCATAACCTTGGTAGCGACGGTAACGGTGCCAGATTTTCTCTGCCTGGTGATTCAGCAGCTCTTCTTGTTGGTCAAGATCTTCTTCTGGTTCAACCTGGTCCTTAATCTGATCATAAATCGTGCTAGCATATCCTTTTGTCATTAGTCCCTGACGAACTTTTTGCTCCTGACGACGAATGGGTTGCGAACGGTAACGACGAAAAAGCTTCTTGGCTAATTTTGTGGCGTTTTCTAATTGTCGTTTGAGAGTAAATTGAGCTAATGCATCGTCAATATCATTTTCACCGATCTTTTTTAGACGGAGCTTCTGTCGAATATTCCCCGGACCTTTAAGATCAGTATTCATCTCAGTACGAACGTAACTAGCAGCGTATTCATGATCATCTAACAGCTTTTGCGCACGAAGTTTTTGCAGAACGGGTTCAATAAATTCTTCTGGTGTTTCCAGATCCCGAAGCTTTTGGATCACATCACTTTCTGTTCGTAATTGGTGAGATAAGTAATCCAGCATCCGCGAATAGGCCCGGGCAATTTGATCAGCGGTCGTAATTTGGGCTTCGAGTTCATGATCAATCTCCATCCCCTTCATCAACCGGAACTGGATCAATACACTCTCAGCTACCGGAAAGGCATATTTACCATCTAAGTAAATGTTGTACCTTCCCTGCCTTTTTTGCGCTTCAATTTTAGTAATTTTTGCCATTTTAAAATTCCTTCTTTACAAATCCGCTTCTCATTCGTTGTTAATAGGTGTAAGCAGTGGCCGCTACTTATCAATTAAATTAAACCAAAGGAGAATTCATCATGAGCATGTCACGAAAGTTCAAAGCAGCCAAGATTCAATTAACGTTAGTCGGAGAAAAGCACCCTAAGGGAGTAAAGCATGTCCTGAATAACGTTTCTGAAAATGTCAGCGAAGAACAGTTTAAGCTCCTTAGCTCTGCCATGGAAATTCTAACCACCGAAAAAGTGATTGGCGCAGACGTGGTTAATACTCAATCAATTTCCCTCGTCTAAAGATTAGAAAGGAAGATTTAATTTATGAAAACTCTTAATTTAACTTTCAAAGGTAGCCTTGGTAAGAAACATATTCTTAAGCTAAGCTATGCAAATGATCAACTAGATGCTGAAACGGTCCGCCAAGCAATGATTAGCTTAACTAATACTCACCTGTTCTTCAAGGACGGTGAAGAGTTGTACGTTACTCCAATTGCCGCGAAGTATGTTGACACAATTCCAACAGTCCTTTTCAATGACGAAAAGAAGGCTCCCGTAACTGAATAGCAATATTCCATTTTAATAATCCTTACCTTAATAGCGAGGCTGGTTATCTCCAGTCTCGCTATTTTCTTACAATTCGTTTACGAGCATCATCATGTTCCGTTTTAATTAACTGCCAGAAATGCTCTTTTTCTTCGAGTTTCCCATCGTGAGCTTCTTGAAGGGCTGCGTTAATTGCCGCGCCCATCATGATGAGGTAACCAGAAAAGTCCAGCCAAACCATCATTGCAATGAAAGCCCCAATTGTCTTATAACCAATCACACCATGGCTGAAAAGAACGGTATATAACCCAAATAACTTGGAAAGCCATAGCCAGAAGATCGAAACAAGGAATGCCCCAATTGCTGCAAAGCGAAGGCCAACCTTAGCGTTGGGAACAAAGTAATACAGCATTGTCAAAGCGATAAAGATAACGGCAAAGGTAATTGGCCACTTCAAGCTGCTGAACAGGAAGATGTAGTGCCGATTGAAGTGCAAGAATGGTTGAAGCCATTTCAGGAATTGTTCACCAACACCATATAGAAAGACGATCACAAAGATAATGATGACAACAACAATCATCCAAATGAACGAAATTACCCGATTGCTAATTGGATTTTGATTTTCGGCAATTCCATACGCATGATTGACGCTTCGTTGAAAAGCAGCGATTCCCTGACTAGTCGACCAGAGAGCAATCAAAGCCCCGGTGGTCAGGACACCACCACTTCCTCGTTGAAGAAAATCAAGGACAAGTGGCCGAATGAAGCTATAAACCGTTGCCGGGACTAACGTTTGCAGGTAGGTAAGAACGGTATTCGCATCCAAACCGATCATCGGTAATAAGTTCCCAATCACCAGCAATGCCGGAAAAATTGAAAGTAACGTATAGTACGCGAGTGTGGCCGCAGAACTAGATAGTTGGGCCAGGGTAAAATGCTTGACCAGCATTGCAACTAAATTCTTTAATTTTGCTTTATTTAGCTTCCCGATCATTGCCCAACTCCTCATCAGTAATACTCGTTCATTATACATTATTTTGAATTGCGTGCGAACTGTGGGAAAAGGCCACCTCCACTTATTAGCTATTCAATATTTCATTATGGATCATCAAAGCGCGAGCCCAATCTTGTGGATTAGCAATTTCTCCGGTAAATTCTACCCGGCGTTTTCGAATACTAAACGTAAAAATTTGAAGCGAATTAATATAGCCTTCGATTTCCTTTGTATGCAGTGGTATGAAGAACTCCCTCAATCGATTATTCTTGGCATGGGTAATCGGCATGACCATTACCAGCCCGGTGACCTTACTATAATTAGCAGAACTCATCACGATTGCTGGATGCCTCCCCTTAATTTTTTTACCAACAGAAGGCTCAAAATCAATCCAAATCAGATCCTGCTTTTGAGGAAGGTACTTATTAATGTAATAATTCGTCATCCCTTACCCCACCATCAATAAAGCCAGTATCATCACCATCATAAAGATGCTTTGCAACAAATTCACTATTCTTAAAAGGATTACTACGTTTAGGCATATACACTATCGCCCCACTTCGATCTTGGTATACCTCATATTCCTTGTACCGCTTCTTAATAGATTTAGGAACGGTAAGAACATCCGATGTTCCAACGCGTCTGATCTTAACTGTCATTTTAACGCCCTCCGTTAATATATATTTGATATACATTATATCTCACCTCTCAATGTCTTAGAAGAAATATTGCTTATTCCCACACCATTTAAAAACGAAAGAAATCAGAAAAGATCGGAAATTAACCGAAACTTTTCTGATTTTTCAGTGCAATTTAAAGATTATCGGTGCAAAATCGACTGATTTTGCACCGATAACTTGTTTGTTGCACCGATTTAATTTTTAATACTTCGAGGTAACGACTCAGAAAGCGTGCTTGCCAAGAACTTGCTAGAGCCAGCATTACCACTGCAACATAGTCATAACGTGTTCGCAGGGAAGCCTCTATAGACAACAAACTCCCTCCCAGATGCTTTCAGCATCCAGTCAGGAGAAATTGTTGTCTTACGAGTCTTCTTTACCTGCTCACACTCTCCTACTTAATAACATTCTTAACATGGTGTTTCTTAGCAGAGATCTGGTAGAAGATCAAAGCTACTGCAGCGAAGAAGACAGGACCAGCGATTGTCCAGAAGGCAGTTTCCCAATCCTTGTCTAACATTGGCTGGATAAAGGTAAAGAGAATCCCGACAATCAAAATAATTTCAACGAAACAAACAATCGTATTAGTCAATACCTTGTTCTTGAAGACAACGAAAGGTCGTTCAATATCTGTCCGCTTCTTAAAGAATGGGAATGCACCAACTAAGAAGAGGTATGGGAAACAGGTAGAAACGTTGGCCATATCGGTTAAGATGGTGTAGAACCGTTGAGCGGCAGAACCACCAAAGGCAACCAAGAAGATAATAATGGAAACAACTGTAACCTGAAGCCACATTGCATTGGCAGGCATTCCCGCCTTATTAAGCTTAGTCAGCTTCTTTGGCCATAAATCAGGGTTAGAACCAAGGATAAAGGCCTTAATTGGTGAATACATCAGAACAAAGAGGGCCCCTAAGAATCCTAGTGCCTGTGAGAAGGCAACAATCCGTGTCATGGCAGCACCCCATTCGAGAGCAACTGCGTGAGAGAAACCTAAGGCAGTTCCTAATTTAACCCCTAAGATGTTAAAGAGGACATAGGTAGCGTTCCCCAGGTTAGTTGTCGACACTGCAAAGTCATGCTTGTAATTAGCAAACCAACCAGCCATCAAAATCATGATGACATAAGCACCGATTGTAAAAATAGAAGCAATGATTAAGCCACGTGGGAAAGTCTTTTCAGGGTTCTTCATTGAATCAGTAACGGATCCAAGTGATTCCATACCACCATAAGCGAAGATTGCATAAACCACGAAAGAAATAATCGCAATTGGCGTCTGGAATTGTGGATTAGGTGACATAATCAAGCTCTGAGCACCATCAAAATGTTGAGCCAAAACACCCTTGTTAATAATCAAAACAATAATAGCTGCAATCACATAAATGATATTAACAACAACGGTGAAGATCCCACCAAGTGAACCAACTTTGGCAATCGCGGTCATTCCCCGAGAACTAAAGTAGGTACAAGCAATCATTAAGATAATCCCAAGGACACCAATAACTTCAGTTGAAGTCATTCCCCAGAAGTGCCACTGCTGAGTGGTATCCTTACCAAAAATCAATGCGGAAAAAGTAATCCAAATCCGGGAAGCGGTGGAAACCATCCAAACAATCCAGGAAGCTAACCAAACGAAAGTCCCAATAAAAGCCATTCGTTCACCAATTGAACCGGCAAGCCAGGAGTAAATTCCTCCTTTAGCGTCCTTAAATGCAGAACCATATTCTGCCATCATTAAGCCACACGGGAAGAAGAAACAAATCCCTGCAAGCGCATACCAGATAATACTGCCGTAGCCCATTTGCAAGTAGGCGTTTGATACGTTACCAAAACCAAAGATCGCAGTAATGATCATCGTCACTAGGCCGAAGGTAGTAATCATTTTTTTATTACTACTCTGCTCATCCAAAATAAAAAACCTCCATAATATAACGCAAAGATTCTTAAATAAAAATAAGAAATTATTTAATATTTTAAGTATAGTCCTCTTTACTAAAAATAAAAGAGTTTTCCAACATTTCTTATCATTTTCTAATTTTATTTATGCATATCAATCGACTTATTCACGCATAAAATACATTATTAATGATTAATACGATAGTTTTATGTATATTTATTAATATAATCGTTGAGCATTATGAACGTTTTATTTGAATAACTCTTAGTAAAGCTTGCTCTTTCAATTCTCATAAATCATAAAATGGCAGATCACTAATTTTTCTTTAGCAGATCTGCCATTTTATTTATGCATTTTTACGTTCTCTTTATTTAACTTTAGCGGTCGCTTTATTTTCTTATGGGTTAATGGACTGCAACAAAGTCAAAACATGCTCGCCAGGAACTTGCTAGAGCTAACAACCTCCCTCCCAGATGCTTTCAGTATCTAGTCGGGAGAAATTGTTAGCTTTCCGCAAGCCCTCTGCTGGCTCGCACTCTATTCAAAATGACTAGCCACGTCTTTAGCAATTTCACTGTAATGCTTTAAGTATTTGGCGTAGTTGTCGTCATAAATGTACTTAGCATCAGTCTCAGGATCTTGAGAAGTCAAGATCTTTGGTCCCTTATCAGTAACGACAAGCGTGTGTTCATATTGACAAGACCAACCACCATCAGCAGTTTTAGCAAGCCAACCACTTGGGTCACTAGTATCGGCCTCCCAAGTCCCGGTATTAATCATTGGTTCAACGGTAATTGTCATCCCGTTCTTTAAGCGGAGTCCTTGCCCGTGTTCGCCATAATGAGGAACCATTGGATCTTCATGCATTGTTGGTTGAATACCATGGCCAACAAATTCACGAACATCACCATAACCATTTTCATCTTCAGTATAGTGTTGGATAACGGCACCAATATCACCAATCCGGTTGCCAGCAACACATTGATCAATCCCCATGAATAATGACTTCTTGGTAACGTCCATCAACTTTTGAATTTCTGGCTTAACGCTACCAATTCCATAACTCCAGCAGGAATCACTGAAGAAGCCGTCAACACTAACAACGGTATCAATCTTAGCTAAATCGCCATCTTTAAAGATGAGCTTCTTCCGTGGAAAGCCGTGACAAATTTCATCATTAACACTGACACAGGTTGCGTATTTATACCCTTCAAAGCCAATTTGTTCGGCTTTAGCACCGGCAGCCTTAAAGTATTTCCGGGCAAAGTCTTCAACTTCCCAACTTGAAATTCCTGGCTTAATAAATTGCCGGATTCCAATATGCATACTTGCAAGGGCAGCACCGGCCTTTTCCATCGCTTCAATTTCGCGTGGTGATTTTAATGTAATCATTAAATTGTCCCCTTCATTATTTTATACGTAAACTAGTATAACACTTGTCACCAAAGAAGTAGCAAAGCATGCTATACTATGAAACGTAATTTATTTTAAACGGGGGAATAAAAATGGCTAAAGCACTTGTTGTTTACGCAACCATCACCGGTAACAACGAAGATGTCGCCGATATCATTACTGAATCACTCGAGGATCAAGGTGTGGAAGTCGACGAGACGGAAATTACAATGGCTGACGTGGAAGACTTTCAGGATGTCGACATTTGCGTAGTTTGTCCTTATACCTATGATGAAGGAGCTCTTCCAGATGAAGGATTAGACTTCTACGATGATCTTCAAGAAGCCGACTTAACTGGTAAAGTTTACGGGGTTGCTGGTTCAGGCGATACCTTCTACGCTGATGATTATTGCAAGGCAGTCGACCTGTTCGGCGAAGCATTTGAAAAAGCTCATGCTACCAAGGGAACCGATAATGTCCACATTAACTTATCGCCAGACGAGGATGATATTAAAACCCTTGATAACTTTGTCGCAGAATTAGTTAAAAAGGCGGCTAAGTAATGATTAAGCAACTCTGGAGTAAGTATAAGTCAATCATTGCCTACCTGTTCTGGGGCGTTGTCACTACTGTTGTTAACTTAGCGGTCTTTCAAATTTTAAGTCCCGGCCTTCACTGGAATGTTGAAGTAGCAACCGTAATTGCATGGTTTGCCTCTGTCCTAGTAGCCTACTTCACGAATAAAGTGTGGGTCTTTGGTTCTCACTACACGACCGTTAGTGACTTCTTAGTTGAAATTCTCCGCTTCTTTTTCTATCGTGGACTGACCTTAGTAATTGATATGGTAATTACCTATGTTGGAATTCAAGTTCTCAAGTTCGATACCCCATTACAACAGTTTATTGTTAAGTTTATTGATAACGTTATTGTTGTAATCGCAAATTATATTTTCTCGAAGTGGTTAATCTTTAAGGATAATCGTGGGATTGAAGATAAGTAAATATTAGCAGGCTGAATCAGTGATTGATGCAGCCTGCTATTTTTTCTTCGCTGCTTTTCATATAAAAACAATTAAATGCCGTCTTATATATTCGGAGGGTTGAAAGCCTCAACTCTAATAAGGATGGTGGCAAATGGATTATCGTGAATCATATCTAAAGCAACTTGAGGAAAAATGGGAGCATTTGACAATTACGAATGACATCATGTTTGGGATGGTAATGGAAAATAAACAAATCTGTTTAGAGCTTATTCAGCGTTCCCTACCAGAACTAAACATTAAAGCAATTTCGCGAATTACTCCCCAGAAACAAATTACCGGTCCAATCAGTGCACGAACAGTCCGGTTTGATGTTTTTATCCGTGATGAAGAGCGGCGGACTTTCATGGTTGAAATGCAAGTTGCGGATAAGCACAATCTTCCCTTTCGGCTTCGTTATTACCAACAGCAAATTGATTTCGATATTTTAAACGTTGGCGACGATTACACAAAATTAGCACAGTATCCAACCTACATAATTATGTTCTGCGATTTCGATTATTTTGGTCGCGGCTGGAGTAAATATTAGTTTGAAAATCGCTGTATTAATGATCCAAAGCTTAAGCTAGGTGATCAACGGCAAATTACGATCTTCAATGCCAAGGCTAGCCAGTTTCATGGTAATATGAAGCTAAAGGGATTCCTCAAATTAATGGGAACCCAAATTGACACAGGTGATCAGCTTGTCAAACAAGTACAGACTGAAATGAAACGGATTCGTGAAGACCCGATAAGGAGGCATGGCTTTATGAAATATGAACTTGACCTGATGGATGCGCGAAGAGAAGGTAAAGAGGAAGCACAAGTCAAAGCAGTTACGATGCTAAAGGATTTGGGTTTAGAGCAAGAAAAGATTATTTCAGAATTAGCTAAAACATATAACATGAGTCACGATGAAGCTTTAGAGTTAATTCAGAAAGTTAGATAGTTAAAAGAAAGAGTCGGTGAAGACATTCACCGGCTCTTATTTTCTATCTAGGTAATTTTCAATAATATCAAGGATCCGTTCACTAGCATGACCATCGCCAAACGGGTTCTCTGCCTGATCCATCTTTTTATAAGCTTTATGATCATTCAACAGTGTAAAGACAGCTTGTTGAATACTTGTTGGATCAGTACCAACAACTTTAACGGCACCAACATCGACGGCTTCCTGTCGTTCTGTTTTTTCTCGCAGAAGCAAAACCGGTTTATGAATAGCTGGCGCTTCCTCTTGAATCCCACCAGAATCAGTCACAATAAAGTCACACCGTGCAGCAAGATTTAAGAAATCGCCATGATTAAGCGGCTGAATTAAATGAATCCGCTCTTTATTCCCCAGTACTTCATCAGCAAGACTCATTACCTCGCTATTGGGGTAAACCGGATAAATTAAGTCAACATCCTCATTGGTCTCCACAATATCTCTCATTGTATGAAAGACCCGTTTCATTGGCGCACCAATACTTTCAACCCGTTGCATCGTTAAAATAATAATGCGGTGATCATCGGGAATCTGTTCAAGGAGATCACTCTGAAAATTAGTTGTTAATCGCTCCTTAACGGAATCAATTACCGGGTTACCGGTCACATAAATTTGTTGAGCAGAGTGGTGTTCACTTAACAAATTATCCCGGGCCCGAGTTGTTGGAGCAAAATAAAGGTCAGCTAAATTATCTGTAATCCGCCGGTGCATTTCATCTGGAAATGGTAGGTACTTATCATAAGTCCGCAATCCCGCCTCAACGTGTCCTAACGGAAGATGGTTGTAAAAGCTTACTAGACTAGCAGCTAAACTAGTAACTGCATCCCCCACTACTAAAAGCATATCCGGTTGACCAGCGTTAATAACGTTATCAAGGTTATGGATTAGCTGGCTTAACTGTTCAGCATAATCAGTATTCTTTAAGCCAGAAAGATCTAAGTCAAAATCTGCCGTTAAATTCAAAAACTCCATCGTTTGTTGAAGGAGCGGGCGTCGCTGTTGGGCAGCAATGACAATTGATGGTTTCCAAGTACTTGGAAACCGTTTCATTTGCTCGATAATTGGTGCAAGCTTAATTGCTTCAGCACGCGTCCCAAATAAAAGCATAATTTTAAATGGCTTTTGCACAGTGACAACTCCTTTTCAAAAATACTATTTTAATTGTACAACATTTAATAATATCTGGGAAAATTTGCACTGGATAAACTTTATTTCCCGGGAAATAGAAAACCAAATTTCTAACAGCTAATTAATTTTAGCTTTTTACCACGTATATATATTTTCGCAAAAGATACTGAAATCCCACTAGAATAGTTAAAACCGAAGCTGCATATCTCCCTGACATTCCCTGATGAACTAAAATCACACTAATAATAACTGCTAAAACAAATACCCCGTAGAATAATTTCGCAAAGACTGATAATTTTTCGTCAGGCCGTTTACCACTCCGATAAAATGTCCGTCGATTGATCCCAAGAAAAAACGGGCTTACCAGTTCTTCATAAATCATGGCAAGAAAAAAGATTGCTGCCATGCCATCCCAAGCAACACTACCTACTTTCGTTGAATCATCAAGAAGATAACTAAGCCCAAACATTATCCAAATAAAGCCATAGGAGACACTAAACGAATTCATTGCTCTCCCTTGTTCTAAATAGTTCTTCAACTTTTGGTCCTCCCTTAATAGAGAATCAATTGAAATTTGATAAACATTACTAATTTTTACAAGCATATTCAAATCAGGATATGTTTTATTGTGCTCCCAATTGGACACTGCTTGTCGAGTGACGAATAACTTTTTGGCCACCTCTGCTTGTGTCAAACCTAACTCCTGTCGTCGTCCTTTAATTTGTTCTCCAAATTTCATTGGTCTCTCCTTATTTTTGGATTAAGTATATCGAGTAACGATAAGCATTACTAGCAATGACTCATTGCACCGCTAAAATAGTACAAAAAAATAGATAAGAAAATACATTGCTAAAACGTCTTTTCTTATCTAGGTTAAGTCAAAATGGTCCCATCCGGAATCGAACCGGAATCGGCCGCTTAGGAGGCGGATGTACTATCCAGTTATACTATAGGACCAGACAAAGAGTATTATCGCATTTACGGCTGAACTCGTAAAGGTAATTTTACTCTTTTTCGTTAATTATTCAAAGTACCGACTCAATTACATACCACTCTTACGACGGTGCTTAAGACGAATCCCCTTATTCTTCCGGTTCTTCTTATGGGGCTTTTTCTTTGGCTTTGTCGGCTTACCAAGAGTGTGATGAACAGTTTTTTCAACATTCGTACTGTCACTCCACTGCTCTTGTTGTAATTGTCGACTGTTTTGTCGCCGAACTGAAACTGACCTTTGCCCGCTTTGTGGTTTTTGATCCGTAATCTGATCATTATCAATGTAGAGGTGCTCCAACTGATAATCAGTTGGTTGCACTAGCTTTTTTAAATCGCGAATATCATGATCATCCCCCAGATTAATCACTAATCCCGGTTCTCCTTGTCGACCAGTCCGACCAACCCGGTGAATATAAGTATTCGTTTCTGTTGGCAAATCAAAATTAATAACAGCTGGAAGTTTAGGAATATCAATCCCTCGAGCGGCAACATCTGTTGTCAACAATAGTTTAATCTGGCGTTTTCGAAACATCCGCATCGCCTTTTCACGTTGCGTTTGCTTTTGGCGACCACCCAAAGTCCCGATTGCCATATGTTCATGGCGAAGACGACTAGCAGCATAATGCAGCGTCCGGGTACTATTGAAGAAAACTAGACCACGAAAATCCTTGATGCTGGTCAATCGACGAAGAACAGCGGTCTTTTGAGCATTAGTCCGTGCATCAATATACCCGTGCCGAACAGTTCCCCGAGTATGATCACTATCGGTAACATCAAGGGTTAAGATATCCCGACCGAACATTACTGAAAGTTGCTTAAACACTGGTGACTTAGTAGCAGAAAAGAATGCTAACTGAGCACTTAATGGTGTAGCACGTTCAATATCTTCAACAACGGCTAAGGTATCGTCACGCAATAGATCATCGGCCTCATCAATGACCATTGTCTGAAGATGACCAAGTTTGAGGTGGCGATTATCCAACATATGAAGAACTCGACCGGGAGTACCGACAACGACATCCGGATGTTTACGCAGCTTCATCACTTGTCGACGAAGGTTAGCACCACCTGTTAACGCGAGAACTTTAACGCCAATAATATTAGCCCATTCACGCATTACACGAGTTGTCTGAATCGCTAATTCCTGTGATGGTGCGAGAACTAGTAGCTGGGTGCCAGCTCCAGGCATAATTTTAGGAAGGAGCGGCAAGGTAAATGCCAACGTCTTTCCTGAACCAGTAGGCGCGATGCCGAGAATTGACTTATCCTCAGCTAATGGCTTGGCAACCGCCTCTTGAATTGCAGTCGGTTGATTAAATTGCTGGTTGAATTTTTCTTGAAATTGTTCGATCAAATGTTATCCCCATCCTATTCTTGATCTTTATCTGCCGGAAATTCTAATTGAGCTGATTGTCGAAGTGAGTACATTACGGAGTTAACCATTTCTGAAAGATCCATCCAGCCCTTGTACTTCTTCATTTGTTCTTCATTATCTGGATCATTGAACAAGTCAGCGAAGTCGTTCATTTCATCTGTCATTGAATTCTTCTCTACCGGTGCATCAAGTTGGTGCGCTTTCTTATCGGCATCGTAATATATTACCTTTTGCGTTTCAAAAATACTATCAAAAACGAGAGTGTCCTTTAATCCATAAACTTCGGATGGCAAGTATGAGTTGGCTGTCTTACCAAAGTTTAAGGTCACACTAAATTTGTCATAATTCAAAATGGCAACACCCTTAGCATCAACCCCTGTCTTGCATAGAGTCGGGTAATAGACAACCGATTGCGGCTGACCAAACATTGTCAATGCACCATAAACTGCGTAAACACCGAGATCCATTAAAGCACCACCAGCATACTTCAAGGTAAAAATATTTGGATAAGGCTCTTCCCCTGCCAAGACCTTGTCATACCGTGAGGAGTACTTCATCACAGTGATCGTTGCGCCTTGAACATAATGTTCCTTCATTTCATCAACTTTTTTTAGCCCTTCCTTATAGAGCGGCGTATGAATATGACGAGCAGCTTCCACCAATCGTGCCTTCGGGTGAGCTGCCAGTAAGGATTGGATCCCGGAAAATTCACTTGGGTTTACAAATGCTGGCTTTTCAACAATCACAAACTTATCATTTTCAATTGCTAAGCGTGCCTGTTGGTAATGCAAGCTATTTGGTGACGCGATGTAGACAACGTCAAAGTCACCATCTTCAAAGAATTTTTCAAGATCATCATAAAATTCTGTGGCACCGTATGGCTGACCAAATTCCTTAGCCCGATCTAGTGTCCGTGAATAGACCGCGGTTAATTGATACTTACCAGTAGTCTTAGCAGCATCTAACATTTGATCCGTAATAATATGTGTTCCAATAATTCCTAACTTAAGCATTTAAGCCAACTCCCTTATCAGATATTTAACTTGTTACATTAATCATACCAATTATTGTTTGTTTTTAACAGAAATGAAATCTTTCGATCATATAATTATGTGTATAATAAGCTTGTAGAAAAATGACTTATCACATAATTGAGGAGATTGATGGAATATGAAGAAAAAGGGAATGCTACTTTTCGGCGCGGGATTAATGGCTGGGCTCTCTAGTACGTTAGGGTTCAGTCACGCGAAGAAAAGTAACACATCGGCTGCGTTGCCAATATTTTATGCCGGAACTTGGCAATATTATGATCAAGAACGCAACCGAACCCATAAAATCACCATCTCTCCAGAACTAAAATTGGGAATTGATAATCAAGAAATTCCCGCAACAGTTCAACTAGTTCGTGAAGATAAATTAGTTTACCTTGATAAATTTGGCTACCACATTACAATTCAAGCAAATGATCAGCGTCCTGTTTCATTAATTGACGAGGCTGACGATCAAGTTTATACAATTCAACCACTAAAATAAGCCACAATGATGATGTGGCTTTTTTTGATCGAAAATATTGAAGTTGATTGGTAATGGCAACTTCCTCCTAGTGGTCAGTTGCTAACCCGTCACGGCTTGCATTCGCATCCTACTCATACGTCCTATACTTCGGTGCATGGTAATGCTCCATGAAGTCAAGGATTTGATCAAAGTCATCACTAAAGTACATGCTATCAAGGTAAATCTTCTCGAGAAAACCTTCATGGCTCATGCGTTTAAGCACCTGTTCAAGTGGTGAATAAAACCCGTCCTGATTATAAAAGGCAACTGGTTTCGGATTCTCACCAATTGTAATCCACGAAGCAGCTTGACTAATCTCTTCAAGAGTTCCAATCCCACCAGGAAGAGCCAACATTCCGTCAGCCATTGCCATCATTTTTTCCTTTCGGTGATCCATATCAGGAACAATTTTGAGATCCTGAATTTTTTTATAGGCTGCTCCCCGACTAGCAAGAGTTTCGGTTATAATGCCATGAACAGTTCCGCCATTATCAAGAACCCCATTAGCAACGGCACCCATTAAACCAAATTGACCACCGCCATAAACTAAATCAATTTGGTGGGCAGCCATCCATTCACCCAGCTGTCGCGCTGCTTTTAAATATTTCTGATCATTACCATCTCTTGCACCACAATATACAGCTAATGAATTAATCATTTTCTTTCCCTCCTTGTTGCAAGAACGTAACTTGCTGTTGGATTGCACTTGTTGCTGTTTTAACAGCAGCTTCTTCTACAGGATATAAATTTAATAATACTAGGTTACCTTGCCCATGGCGATTAATTAGTGTTGGAAAACTAACGTAACACTCGTACTGTGGCTGATAAATTGCTAACGGAACAGTCAAATTACCACTTCCTAAGATTGCAGAAATAATCTGAAGCGTCCAGGTAACAACAGCACTTGCATTATACCCAAGTCCTTTTAGGGTGTACCAATTATCCATATCAGCATTAACCCTTAATTTATTCTGGTCAAGATGGTGACCGTTAATCACCCTTTCTAAACTTTGACCATTAACGGTGACTGTTGACCACGCAAATACTTTTTCACCATTATGCTGACCATAAACAAAACCACTAACATTCTGTGACGATACTTGCGCGCCTTTAGCAACCGCCTGACGCATTCGCATGGTATCAATCGTCGTCCCAATTCCGATTACCTGTTTCGGTGGCAAGGCAAGCTGTTGTTGAAGGTAGGCCGTAATTGCTTCGTTCGGATCGCTAATATTAAAGACAGTTCCAGAAAAGCCACTTTGCCTTACTCGTGGTGCAATCTGATCAATAGCCTGTCCATTACACGTTAATTCTGCCATCTGTTGTTCTTGAAGAAGTTGACTATCACCGAATGCTGTTATCAAAATATCCGCATTTCTTAAGGCTGCGTAATCTTGAATTATGATTGTAGTTCTTGACATCAAGGCGGTTTGAGCATTTTCTAAATCTGCTTTCAAACCAACAGCCAACTCATCATCTTGATCGATTAAAACTAACTGGTCTGCTTTGCCAGTTATGACTAAGGTATGCGCTAATAATCGTCCGATATGGCCCAAGCCAATAATTCCAATCTTCCGCATCTTGCTCCTCCTTAACCCAAAAAAGGGCACCACAAGGAATTGTGAGGCCCCATTATTCATAATTTATTATTGTTCCTGGAACTTAACCGCTTCAGGGAATGTATCTAAGATATACTTACGTGGACCATCAGGGAACTCAAAGTCTCCTTGAGCCTCATACGTTTCATCATGATTACCAACCGTCAAGGTCACACCATCATCATTGAATGAAACATCTACCCCCAACTCAATTGCTGCCTTAATCAAGCGTTGTGTATCATCGGAATACTTATTACTAATTGCTTGAAGCGGATGAGTCATGTTCATGTTGGCAGTAAAGCGATCATTAGCTAACTTTAATCCAAATGAAAGTAAATTCCCGTTTTCAATCTGGTCCGCTAATTGACCGCTAATTGTTAAAGCAGGATCATCAACCCGCCGTTGCACAAATTTAAGAGCTAACCGATATTCACGCGGCGCATTAAATTCATCAACTAAATCCTGTAATTCAGTAATAATCTTAATAGCTGCTTCGTGCATCTCTGGAGTTTGCTCCTTTGGTTTTTGGAGTGCGACTTCATTATTAAGCTTGCGGGCAGCAGCTAATTCTTCTGGTAAATTATCCGGAAGCGGCTTAATTAATGTATTAATCATTAATAACTCAAGGAAATTAATTGTATCGTCACTAACTCCTGTCCGAGAAAGCGGATCAAGGTCAAACGAACGAAACTCCAGATAATTAATTCCCTTGGTCAGCATTCCCTGTAAATCGCCAACATCATGATTATGACGCCGACAGCGAACAGGACCAAAGAACTCCTTAATACTGTAGTATGTCCCGTCATCCAAAAATTGCTGCAGCTTGGCAAAATGTTCTTCTAATGAATTATACCCAACTTGCTCATTAGGAAGATTATCATCACCGTAATCACTACACCGCAAACTACGAACTGGTAATTCAAGATGTTCTGGAATGTGCATATCTTCCGAAACCGGACTGGCACCATAAAGGTAAGTAAATAGCCATTGGTAAAGGACAAAACACTGAGCCATCTTAAAATAAAGATGATTTTGAAAATCAACAAGTGAATCATATTCATCCTTATAGAATTGATCATATAAGGATTGTAAAAGTCCCTTGTTAAGGCTGAAATTAACATGAACATCGCCTAATAATTCTTGGGTAATCCCGTACTTCTTACCTAAATAATCATGATTAGCTCGATCCCAAGGCTTTGTATTAGCAGTCATTAGGTAATCTAAGTCATGATTATAAACAGGTGCTGGAGCAAGGCTGAGTGGCCATAGACGTTCATCCTCATGGAGTTGACCAACCATAATCTGTTCAAGCATCTTCAATTGACGAACTGCATTTTTACTGCCAACAACTGGTGATGTTTCGAAATCAATCATGTTATCAGTAAAGCCAGAATTCAAGTATAGGTTATGACGACGAGAACGGAGCGCTTCTGGATATGGGTAGCGACTTGCTCGACCATTAGTTAATACCCGGTGCTTCTTTGCCTCTAGTCCGAACTCCGATGCAAACAGCTTTGCGTTTAACTCCGGCTTACTTAATGCTTGACGAATTACGGTATATCGATCAGCCATTCAAATCACCTCATTTCTCATATACCTTAAACAATAACACTTTGAATACTAAATTAGCAACCTCAAAAGTGAAGTAATAATCATATAAAACAAGCGGGTTAAAATCGCTTTACTACGGTCTTCTGAAAGCACCAAATATTCTTATTTTGTGATGTAATTTAGCAGTTTGAACATTACTTGCTTATTTTCTGCTGGAACATCATGATTAATAATTTCAGCAGTTGTTTGGTGGAGATCATTATTTTCAAGCGGGTATTGGTTATCGTTAATGGTAATTTCACGGACATTATCCTTCATCGGTTCAAAGTGAAATTGGAGACCAATAACATTATCGCGATACAGGAAGCCCTGATTTTCGTTTAAATCGCTGCTAAAAAGCAATTTAGCATCATCAGGAATCTCAAACATATCCTGGTGCCAATGCAGAGCGGTTAACTTTTCGGGAATACCGGGAATTGCATCATTTTGCCGATAAACTGGGGCCCAACCAACTTCCTTATGCGGAGCTTCAGTAACCTGGTAGCCTAACGCTTTAACGATCTGCTGTGCTCCTAGACAAGCACCAAAAATTGGTTTACGTTCATCAAGCAAGGTCCGAATTAATTCTCGTTCTTCTTCCAACCACGGAAAGTCATCATTAGGGCTCATCGGTCCACCAAGGACGACGAGCATATCAGTCTCAGCTGCGGTTGGTAAATTACCGAATTGATCTGGGTGATAAACATACATTTCATCGTTATTTGCATGAATCCAATCCCGAATAGAACCAGGTCCTTCATTAGATGTATGTTGTAAGATATTTACTCTCATTGCTTATTACTCCTATTTTTAATTACTCCCCAATAGACTACACTTAGTCATTAGAATTCTAATGTTATTCGGATCAGGTGTCAATAAAAGCGAACGACAATAAACTTGTTTAACTCCGACCGAAGCTAAAGATTAATTATCTGAATACTAGCACCAACCTTTTTCAAAAGTGCCAACAAATCAGCAGTCTCTAATATCACGGTTTGAGTATTAGTATTTGGATGTACTCCGATTACTTTATTCATTTTAAGAACTTCTTGCTCAACAATTAGTGATACCTGATGACTTTGATCATTAAGTAAGTTAAAAGGTGACACCATTCCCGGAGCCACGCCCAAAATCTGGTTCAGTTCATCTGGGGAAGCAAATGATAATCGAGATGTTTTAACTGCCTGACGAAAACCTTTTTCATTAAAACGCTTATTTTCAGGAAGAACGTATAGGAAATACTTTTTTTGGTTATGAGTGCGCAAAAAGAGATTCTTTGTTCTTGCGAATGAATAGTCTTGAACATACTGATCAGCTTCATCTGTCGTTAAGACAGCTGGATGGTGAATTGACTGATATTTAATTCCATTAAGATTTAGCAATTGATAAATTTGTTGTGGATCCATGTTTTTCCTCATTAAAATACACTCTAAAAATAAAGCTACGAACAATCATTATAGCTCAAAGTTCGCAGCTTCGTTTTTGGATATTTTCATTTAGTCTTAAATTATTTGTTAGCAATCATGAGTCCCGCTATATTCTGTCTTAAGCGGTTCATCAATTTCAACAACTTCAACGTTATCGGTTAAAATTTTTGTTGGGCTAACCAATGGCATTGTAAAGTGCTTAGGATCAAAACGCAGTTCCATTTGATCTTCAAACTGAGCACTAGCATACCATTCACTCTTGATCCGAATATCACCAATATTAGAACTAACGATTTCGTCAAAATCAGGTAATTTAACGTCACGGTTAACAAAAATTAGGCGATAATTAGCATCTAAGCTACAATTACCAATTGCTGAGAATGGACCAACCCCATCGTCAAAGTCTAAAACGATTTGCTTATCAGGACGAAGATATTTCTTAATTCGTTCCAATGCTGCGTCAGTTACAGTTAACTTTTTCATAAATAACTCTCCCCTCTTAAGCGATATGGTAACTATTATTTTACTCACTTTTTATAAGAGATAAAGAAAAATGCTCCTGACTTTTAATTTGTCTTCTTATCTTTATCAATCCGATTAACAGTCAATGGATACTTAGCATCTAATTTAGGATCGATTCTTTTGATTTTAATTTCCTTTTTTAACGGGCCAAAAAGCAGCCAACCACCAATCCACAAAACACCAGCGATCGAAAAAAAAGCGTCATTGTGGATTAATGGAAAAAGACATCCCCAAATCATCATAATAACAATGAAGCAGGCATTATAGATACTCTTAAAAGTATGATATTCCTCATGCCGCTGGTGTAACTGTGATTGTAACTGTTCATCAGCTGATTGAATTTTTTCCTTTTGCTGTGCAGATTGAGTTTGTGGAAAAAGCTCACCAACTTCTACTCCTAATGCGCTTGCAACTAAATTTAATGTTGAGATGCTAGCGTCATCACCAGCTTCTAACCGTTGAATAGTTCTTACAGAAACTTTGGCTTTTTCAGCAAGTTGTTCTTGAGATAAGTGTTTGGCAACCCGTAATTTTTTAACTTCAGTCTCTACCATGGGACATCCCTCCCTTATTTGCTTGTACTTTTAAATTACACTTTAATATTACGGATAACAACGCCATTTAGCCGTCAGAATCCTGACAGTTACCCGTCAGTAATTTAATTTCCCGGGAAATTAATGAATTAGACGCATCCCAATCATTATGAAACCCAGAATAATAAAGATCCATGAAATAACCCTGTTTAGTTTCTCTTCATTAATCGAATTTGCATAACGAGCACCGATAATTCCAGCGATTACCGCACCACTAGCAATAAATAGTCCCATCAGCCAATCAACATTCCCTTGACGAGCATAGCCAATCATGGATGATAAAGCCGTGATCGCCATAATGACAGTAGATGTTCCAACTGCCTGATGTACTGGGTAATGAAGAATGAAAATAATCGCTAACAGGATCATCACGCCACCACCAGCACCGACAAGACCACTAATAACTCCAATTACGGCACCAATAACTAATAATAATAAAGCCTGAGTAAAACTACTTTTAAAGTGGATCCCTTTTTGTAAATCAAAATGGTTATTAACCCCCTTTTTTAAAGTGGCAATCCCAGAAACAATTAAAACGACTGCAAAGATCATACTAAGTGAAGGATCATTAATCATTCCGGCCCAATGGCTACCTAACTGGGCGCCTAAAATTGATCCAACCGTAATCCATAAGCTTGCTTGAAGACGAACGTTACCGTGCTTAAAGTAGTTAATAGCAACGACAATGCTAGTAATCACGTCTACCATTAAGCTTGTCCCAATTGCTAAGTGCGAATTAAGACCAAAAAAGAGTGTAAGGGCTGGAACCACAACGCAAACACCACTAGCACCAATCAAGCTTGTAACAGTTCCAGTAATTAAACCAACAATAATTACCCCAACAATCGTTAACATTTGCAATTCAGCGTCCTCCAATATTTATAACCAATCATGTTCGTTATTATTTTATTTATATTATATAATAGAGGTATAGTAAATAGTAAACGAAAGGAGTGCTAGTCATGGATGAATTTTCACCTAATAGAAGGGTCGTCAATGATATTAATGGTTTAAATAGGTTCTTAACTCGAATGTACGGACTAATGACTTTAGCAGTACTAATCTCCGCTCTAACAGCTTGGTTGGTGATGGGCGTTTTTGCTAAGCAATTTACTTCTTTCATGATCAACAACCGGTGGGGAATTTGGTTAATCATTCTATTACCGATTTTTCTTACTTTTGGAATTAGTTTTAACGCTACTCGTAGTCCTGGATTAGGGTTTGTTTTGTTAATAATTACGTCAATTGTTTATGGGATTACTTTTGCGTTTATTGCCGGAGCATATACCGGAACTGATATTGCAACTGCATTCGTTTCATCTGCTGGTATTTTCCTAACTATGGCACTGATTGGTACTTGTTCGCATCGTGATTTTGCTAGGGTCGGTTCCTTTGCCTCAGCAGCGTTAATCGGCTTGATTATTGCAATGGTTGTTAACTTCTTTCTACAAAATCCTGCAATTGACTATATTCTTTCAGTAATTGCCGTTATTATTTTTACCATTCTCACTGCCTGGGACGCTCAACGAATGAAGAATATTTATCTGGAATATGGTGGAGGAGCTTCTACTACCGGGTTAGCTATCCTGGGTGCTTTACAACTATACCTTGATTTCATTAACCTCTTTATTAATTTCTTGGATATCTTTGGTTCAAGTGATGAACGGTAATTGATTACAAAAATTTTAACTAAAATAGCGAGGACGATATGAATTTTACTCACCGTCTTCGCTATTTTTATATTTTCTATAGCAAGAATTATACGAAAGTAGGTTCCTATTTCTCACGTTGCTTACGCGTTAAGACCTTAGTAATAATTGGATACCGATGAATTAAGATTAATGTGTAAACACTAGTTGTTACCGCCAATAGCAACCAAATAACCCAACCATTATATGGTAAAAATTTAAATCGCTCACGTAAAATTTCATTAATCAATTCGAAAAAGACCCCCTTAAAGGTTACTCTTTCTCCTAATGAAAAGTTAGTTATTATTTCAACAATAAAGATTAAAATAAACCCATACAGATATGACCAACCACGGCAATATTTAAATCCAGAAGACTCATCATGTGAATGCTCATTAATCTGAATAACCTTTAGACTAAAGGTTTGGAACCATCCAAGGAGTACACCGATTAAAGCCAAAGTGAAAATGATTGAGAAGTGCCATTCTTTTAGTTCAACGATCATTGAGATAACAGTCATTATCGTGGCGTAAATTGGCAGAATAATAAAACTTGTCCGCGTAACTGGTTCAAAGCGGAATGTATCCCGAATAAAATTATATAAAACAAGTAAAGAAAAGATTATTAAAAGTAACACACACTCACCTTCTCAGGGAATAACGGTTAGCTACCAAAAGAAGCGTCAATGCTTTTTCCGCGGAACAAAGATAGTAGTAAGAACTAGGTTAAGAATCATTAGGCCAGTTAAAACGAGAAAGGTCCATTTTGCTCCAATCGCCGTTGCTACTGCTCGAGAAATTTGATGGTTACTTTGACTAAGTGCAATAAGTGTTCCCGCAAGTGCTGTACCAACAGCACCTGAAAATTGCTGCAAAGTGTTAAAAATTGCGTTCCCCTGTGCATGACTGTCAGTAGCTAATGAGGTTAGACCACTCGTCATTAAACTACTGAAACACATTCCGTAGCCACCATAATACAGAGAATAGAGAAGAATAATTGCAAGATTAGAAAGATGCATTCCCCAAATGCTCATAATAACAATACCAATTAAACTAGCAATTGTTCCAAGAATAATCGGCAGTCGAGCGCCTTGCCTATCTAATAATTTTCCTGCCAAGGCTGCCATTAAGGCATCAATAATTGCTCCTGGTAACATTATCCAGCCGGCGAGAGAAACTGAACCCTGGTTAACCGTTTGAACATAGATAGGGAAAATAAAGCCAAGCGCTAACGTACTAATCTTGGCAAAGCAATAGCAAAGAAGCTGCGTACTAAAAGCAAGATTCGTAAAGAGACGTGGACTTATTAAGGCTGTTGAATCATTCCAAGAAAGTTTGCCCCAAATAAGTAAACTAGCTAATCCTAACAGTAAACAACCGATAACTTGTCCTGACCAAAAATGATTTTTCGCAAAGTTAGTGAAGCCAAGCATTAAGAAAACTAAACCAACGGCAATCGTCAGCCACTGACCATACTTAAAAGGAACTCTTTGTAATTTATTAAGTTGCATAATCGAATAGGTTCCCGTAAAAGCACTAATAATTGCAAGAAAGATTGAAATAATAAAGATCCAGCGCCAGTTTAAAAGCTCAGTTACAATTCCACCAAACACCGGGCCTAGTGCAACCGCTGCTGCAGTAATCATTGTCCCGATTCCCATCATAAAGCCAAGGTGGGTCTTGGGGACCTTAGTAAGAATGATATTATACATTAATGGTAACCCAATTCCGGTTCCGATCCCCTGAAATGCTCGCCCTAGTAATAACAAATCAAATCGTGGCGTAAAAATATCAATCACTAGGCCAAGCACAAAAAAGGTAATTCCGGTAAGAAAGATTCTCTTAGTCGTAACCCGTAAACTAATTTGAGAACTAATGGGAACAATGGTTGCAATCACAAGGAGAACTAATGTGTTAACCCACTGGACTTGATCAGTAGTAATTGCAAATTCCTTAATTAACGTTGGAAAAGTAACCGTAGTAGCTGTTTCATCGAGAATTCCTAAAAAAGAAAGCATCCCCGCTGATAAAATTGCTGTAAGTAATTTGGGCGTTACTTTATCATCCATAATAGCTCCTCGTTTCTCAATTCTAATAATGGAAGATTTTGGTATACATAAATGGCTTCCAGAAATTAGTAATAACGAATACTGGAAGCCTTCTTAATCATCACAAATTTTAAAATTCATAAAACTACTAGATATCCTCACATGTTTTACTATGCCAGATAAAGAAGCCAATCCCAACTACCAGACTAATAACAGCGTAGAGAAACATCCACCGATCCATAAAGCCACCGACAATTCCAATAATACCGCCAATTACCAGTAAAATTAGGCCAGTAATGTCACCGCCAAGAAACGAGCTATCTTCTTGAACAATATAAACAACACCTGCACCAATAAATAGCCCAGCTAAAATAATTTCTAAACTAGCGTAAACATAATTTGGATCAGTCCAAATCCCCAGGATTCCATTTGCAACCCCATCAATTAATAACCAGGCTGCCAATACCAACAGTAATATTCCAACAACTAATTTTGTAACTCTCATTTTTCAAGGCTCCTTATTATCATTTTATAATTCTATTTATATTATAGTATAGATAATATTAATTAAAACAATTAAGCCACCTATAATAACATAACTATCTTTTTAACAGATATGAGATATCACAAACAACTTTCTCCCTGTCCTAACACTTTATTTCCTGGGAAATACGGATATACAAAAAAGCTCTCAGAATACAGCTAAGCCGAATTTTGAGAGCTAATTATTTGCTAGTAAGCATTGGAACAATATTATAAATTCTTATCCTGGACAATTTTTGTTTGCCGGGTTGAGTCAACGATTAACTTGTTATTCAATTTTTGGAAAACATTTTGGGCATAGTCAGCATTTTGCTGGTTACATTGAGTTAAGAAATTAGTCAACTCATCACCGGTAAGATTCTTTGCCTGCTGATCATTATTCTTTAATGACGTCCTTAAATGACTAGTTGTTTTCTTTTGTACTGGAACAACATCTTTATTAACCAGCTTGTTCTTATATGGGTCAGTTAATACTTTCGTCATTTTATATGTCCAATAAGCTGATTCACTATCGGGTTTGTCCGTTCCCTTTTGGTAGCTAGTCGGCGTATTGTTTACATTTGAATAGAACGGAACATAAACACTAGTAGCTGGTGAAGCCATTGCTAACCATTGAACTCCGGCCATCTCCTTAGGAACGTTGGGACGAATTTGCAGAATATGAGATTCAACATCAGTTGGCACATTAATTGGTCGGTAACCGCCAACCCATTTACCGTTACTATCGTATTTGGTGTTATTAAAGTGGGAGCCTAATACCTGTTGTACCTTCTGCACAGAGATTTTATGATCTGGTTTCATAAACATTGCATAGTGCTTTTGGGTGATTGATTGTTTCTTACTTGGTGTTAAAATTCGTTGGCCATCCCAAATTCGTGGACGATTGTAGGTAGCATCTTCCTTATTATTAGTCCCAAATGCCTGAGCAAAATTAACCTGATGACTATTAACGTAACCATTTAAATGGTGATTTTTAACGAATTTAGGTAAATTCTTAGAAGTCATAAAATTACTCTTCTTAGTATCAACATTACCAATGACATTCTGGTTAGGAATTACCGCATACTTATTATTTGGCACCCGAACAGCAGCCCAATGATGTCCGGAACCAATTTCCATATACCAAATTGAATCCTTGTCACTGAAAATCACACCATTGTTTTCGGCCGATCCCTTTGTTTCAACAATGTGACCAAGTCGTTTAACCCCATCCTTTGCGGAAGTAGCGTATGGTAAAACAACATCAACCATTGATGGTTCAGAAATTCCTTTCTTTACAAATGGATCTGCTTTCTGTGCTTGCTTGTTGGTCGTTCCTGATTCAGTCGCACTCATTGCAACATTACTACTGTTAATTCCGTCTTCACCAAACTGATCCTGACCCTTTTTCTGTTGCCAATCTGGTGTACTTGTATAGCTTTGAGCATTAGTAGGCAGATCAACTGTAAAGCCATTATCAGTAGAACGGTATTGAGTATTAGTTCCAGAAGTAGCTGGATGATAAACATAGTGTTTAGCCCAAGAAGTATCAACATCCTCATTTCGAGCAATCATTGTCGAGCCATCTGTACTGGCATTTTTCCCAACTAAAACCGTTGTACAGGCGCTTGCTGAACTAACTGTTCCCATCACAAATCCAAATGCGGCAAAGCCTACCAAGTATTTAAAATGATTAGCTGTCATCTTAACCATCTCCCAATAGATTTAATCGCTTTTTTGTTAGCGCTTTCACGAATAACTTTACAGGATTTTATCTATTAGTCAATAAGCAATAAATAGTCAATTTTATTGGCATGTTTAAACATTCACAGTTTGAATATTAATTAACTCATTTTTCGGCTAATTGAATAGGCATTCAGGATGATACAGATCAGATTGGCTATATTCATTTAAAAGAATCAATAATTCATGAAATTATTTTCATGGATTATGTCTATTTAGGATCGGCAAACTTGTTTGTACTATTCCCTTAAATACTTCTTTTATTTCCCAGGAAATTAGCTGTCAACATATGGTTGCAACTTGCGCAAACATTATTATCTAGGCATTTAGTTGATGTGATTAAAAAATCCATTAAAATAAAAGCATCATTTCTACAAGGATGTGTATTCTCATGAAAAATATTTTTGCCCACCAGTTGGGAAAACTCCGGACAGAGCAACAGCTTTCTCAAAATGATATTGCTAGTCAACTATTTGTATCCCGTCAAGCAGTTTCTAAATGGGAAAATGGTGATACAGAGCCAAACCTAGATAATTTAATCTCACTAGCACGACTTTTTAACGTAAGCTTAGATAATTTAGTAACTGGTAGTAAGGATCCTGATACTCTGTTATTAGCCGCAAATCACCTGAAAAAAACCTTTAACAAGCCTGTGCTAAAAGATGTTACTTTCAGTATTAATAACTATGAACGAATTGCGCTTCTCGGCAGCAATGGTGCTGGTAAATCGACGTTAATAAAAATTCTCATTGGTTTACTCAATCCGGATAGTGGCAAGATAAAATACTATTTTAATCTTAAACAGGATCTAAATGTGATGCCTCAAGATGATGTCCTAATTCCAGATCTTACAGTTATGGAACAGGTTAAATTAGCTGCATTAATTAATAAGGTCTATCAACCTAAATACATCAATAATCTATTGATCAAATTTAAACTAAATGATCAGGCTAATCAATTCATTCAAAAATTATCCGGTGGTCAAAAACGACGACTCAGTTTGTTAATAAGCACTTTACGCTCTGCTAAGTTATTAATTTTAGATGAGCCAACTGTCGGAATGGATCTCACTTCAATTGATTTTTTCTGGAAGTTATTAGATCAGCGTAATGGTAGCACAATTGTGGTTACTCATGACTTCAATCAAATTGATAAATATTTTTCGCGAGTCTGGTTGCTAAAAGATGGCATTATTGCTCATAACATCAGTGTTAAGGAGATTCATAGCCACCACCAAACAATTGCTCAATGGTACCGACTCAATAACAAGGAGGACTAAAATGATCACAGGAATTCAGCTTAAACAAGTACTTCGTAATCGCCGCTTTTTAATTTTTACTATTCTCTTCCCCACTTGTTGGTACTGGATGATGATTAAGATAACCAACATGCCACAAAAATCACCTTTCCAATTAATTCTGCTAATATTAGCCCTTTTGATTGGAATCTTGGGCAATTCAATTGTAACTTTTAGTAAACGGATTGCTAGTAATCGTCGCTTTTATTTTCTTCAAGCGCGAATTAGTCACTACTCTATTTGGAAATATCTGATTTCACAGCTAATTACTCAATTAATTCTTAATATGATTATTACCATTATATTGGTACTGCTTGCTTGCCTTCTCCATACAATTAACTTTAATCAGGTAACTTGGATATCTCTCGGTTTAGTTAACCTCTTCGGGATTTACCTAAGCGTAATTGGCTTTACGTTTGGTATTTCCTTCGATCGCTCCTCAATTGACGCGGGTTCAACTCCACTGATGTTTCTACTAGCAATATTTATCGTTCCGTGGAATGTTTTTATTCCAACAAACTCAATGATTAAGTTAATGACCAACATTCAAAAACTTTTCCCGAGTTATTATGCCTATCAAATAGTTCAGCAAAGCGACCAGTTACTTAAAAATTTCGGAATATTCTTACTTAGCAGTGTAATCACACTACTCCCATTTTTGATAATAATTGCATTTAAACTTCATTATAGAAATACTGATAATATCTGAGTAAGAGGGATTGTTAAATACAAACATTAACAATCCCTCTTAATTTTTAGTGATTAATAATTGCGCACGAGTTTGCATCACTTTGCTCCGTTTTCCTCTCATCATCCAAATGGTAAGAACAAGCATCAACAACGCTAACACCACGATCGATTGATAATCAGCTAAACTAATCGTGCTGTTCATCGCTGATATTTCGCTAAATGAAGAAACAAAGTCCATCACGAAATGAATTACCATAACTAACCATAATCGGCCAGTGTATAAGAAAATAAGGGCGAAAAAGATCCCTGAAATAGTGGTAAAGCAGAATTGATAGACCGTTAGAGACCAATTTTGATCAATCAGGTTAATGAAGTGAAGAAGTCCGAAGATCAGTGAGCTAGTAAAAATCACTAACGGTACCTTCCATTTTGAGTGACGACAAATGATCATTAGTAAGGTCAAAATTGCAAACCGACATAAGGTCTCTTCACCAATTCCACTTTCAAGCGATGTAAGGAAATCTTGCCACAATTGTAATCCGCCCTTCATCCTTAGCTCTTGATAACCTGTCAAGTTACTGTACAAAAAGAGTAATACTAGCAAAAGATAAACTAGGATCACGCCCCAATTAACCTTAACGTGGTACTTAGCAAATGATAGCAGCGTTTGTAAATGCCAGCTTGCAAAAGCTTTAATGATTACAATCAAATAGGCAATTGCTCCTAAACAGCCAGTGGTTATTAGTGAGGTGAACCACACATTGCTAGTCGTAACTGTAATTCCATAATAGGAGGCGGGACCGATGGCAATTTGGAAAAAGAAAATTACCCATACTAGTCGTAACCAAGTATTTCTTAACGGCTTTACGTAAAGTTTCGTATAAGGGATGAAAGCTACAAGGTAACTCAATAATACTGGGATACTAATAAAATAGGATGAGCCTGTTAGCATTAGCAAGCTTCCGGTAGTAAATGATAGGAGAACGGGAGCCGTTAATAGCTGAATCCCCCAATTAATATACCGCAAGTTTCGAGACGAACGAGCCACACTAGTAAATAGTAAAGCAATTATTAGCATCAAAAGCACTAGGAGTGAAGCGACACCGCCACGGGACGACGTATTGATGCTTACAATTATAATTGCGAGCAGTAATTGCAAGCGATAAGTAGTTAAAATATTTTTCAATAATTTCATTTAATTATTCACCTTTTATAGTCTTACCCATAGCTAATATAAAGCTGGTGACTACGAGGAAATTCGCGTTTGAAAGCCCTTGTTAGTTCATGTTTAGCAGTACTCTCAGTAGAATATTGGTATCGTTAACATATCCTTGCTCTTTCACGGTTACTTCACCATCATTTACGATAATTGTTAATGAACGATCCTTCTTATTCGTTAATAGGCTAATTTTCTGCTGTCTTTTTACCTTCAAAAGCTGCTTTATGATCGACTTCGCCTGATTAATCGGTATTTGTCGCATTATGATTATCTTCTTTAGTATTACTTGGTTTCAGCTTTAAGCTTGGCAATTCGAACCCTTGCTTTTTCAATTGCTTCTTTTTTTACACCGAGCTCATCCCCTGATTCAACAATCAACTGATCGAGCCACCGATGAACTGGTCCATCAGCATCCTCTTTAACTAAATTTTCCATGAATGCCTTAAAATAGGACGCAATTGTATAGCCACTTTTTGCAAAGACCTTGCTCATAACCTTATATTGCTGATTAGGCATCAGCATTTCATATGTTGCTGACCCGTCTTTATTTTCAGTCACATTAACTTTAATTTGATCGGTTTTCATCACTTAACCCTCTTTCATCAATTTAAGTTTACCAGACCGCTAAAGTCATATGACAATAATTATTTAAATTTAAGATAACTTATGCTGAAGAGATTAAATCTCCGCGTTATTTTTTATCCTGCCAATTGAAAATTAGCTTGTAGAGGAGGTAACCAAGCAGGCAGGTAATGATATCGCTGACTGCTTGCGCCCAAATAATTCCAGTATAACCGGCTAGGTGACGTAATATTTAACTCCCCAATAAATAACCCCTTGGCGAGAAATCGACATTAAAATGCTCCTTGCACACCCATCCGAGTCCTCGATCAAACCTCTTACTTATCTTTTTTTACCGTTTAATACTAATTGAATTTAGTGCCGTTATCTTTTGTTAAAATTGGTACATCAATTGAGGAGGTGTAACACTTTGAAAATTAACTGCCATGTCGATAGTTCAATTAAGGATGAACACGCTGAAATCTGGGTGCGGAAAATGACTCCTAAACTCGCTGATCTTTTAGAATATTTAAATAACAATGAGCAGGTCCTATGGTGTAACTATGATAATGAATTAGTTCCCGTCCATTATCGTGATATTTTTGCCATTCAAACAGCTGATCACGGCTTAGAAGTGGCAACCGCTAATAAACTCTACCAGTATCGGAAACCAATTTCGGTATTAAAAGCGCAATTAACTAATGATTTTGTCGAAGCCTCTAGGAGTGCAATCTTCAATTTTAAGCATATCGATCACTTAGAATTAATGGATAATGGCGCAATTGATGTAATCCTAAAAAATCACCAGCGAATTCCAATTAGTCGACGCAAAATCAAAAATTTGAAAGCGAGGTTAGGTTTATGAAAAAATATTTCCTTTATGCCGTCAGCGGGGTAAGTGTCGGCGAGTTATTCGGCTTAGTCTTTTCATTGTTCTTTAGTTACCTCTACAACCTTAAAGATTACGTACCATCTGCACCAACTTTTACCGACCATTTTAGTCGACCGTTGAATGCAGTGTTAGTTTCCGTAATTCTCTGGGGGATGATGGGACTTGTATTTAACTTTGGTGCATTAATTTTTAATATTGAGAATTGGTCAATTTTAAAACGGACAATCGTTAACTTTATCATCTATTATTGTGGATTTACTCCCCTGGCAATTCTAGCCGGCTGGTTCCCATTAAACCTAATTAACTGGTTAGTTTTTACTGGCATTTTCGTAATGATTTATCTTATTATGTGGTTTATTAATTTTTACGCGGTAAAGCAGGATTTGGAAAAGATTAATAGGAAGCTTAGGCAATAAGCTTTTAAAGTAAACAGCTCGCGTCAGTCTGGCACGAGCTGTTCATTTTACTATCTGTAGAAGCATATTACTATTTTCTCTAAAATCGTGTTAATCCTCGTTTATTCTTTAGACAACGCCAATAAACCAATCCAGCAGCAATTCCCATTCCAAGCAAAGTTCCGGTTAGACTTCGCCACATCATACTTGATGAAGTAGAAACCGCCGCCCAAATTCCAATAATATAGATCAATAAATTATTCACAACATGCGCGGTAAAACTAGCCCACAAGCTTTTCGCCGCCACAGCAATTAACGTGAAGAACATCCCCATTGCAGTATAGGCGATTACGAGAAAGATTGCATTATACCACGCTGCTTTACCGAGTGACGATAGATGAATTAAGCCAAAAACAAATGCTGTTAGCCAAATCGTTACGGAACGACTGAAAATACTATCCAGTGCGCCAAAGATATATCCACGAAAGATATATTCTTCTACTAATGGGGCACTCACAACCGTCATCGTGAACTGTAACCACCAGTTATTCATTGTTGTTACTGATGAATGAAAGCCAGTCTGAATAATCCAGGAAACTAAGTAGATTAAGACATCCGCCAAGATTGCATATAAGATTGGCCACCATTGAAAACGCCACTTAGACACTAATGGAAGATGTTGATGAAATAGAAAATGATTTAGTAGCCATCCCCCACCAATAACAATTATTGGATAAGTAACTGTCATTATGATAACTGCCGTGTTTTCTGAGAAATTTAAGTGATCAGCTACTGCTAGTGGTGCAATTTGACCAACAACCATTAGTACTAGAATCAGGATAATCATAATTAGCGCTTTGACATATTTACGCATGTGGTTTCGCCTCGATTGGATAGTCTCTAAGGTTATTTTACACCTCAACGGGATCTTATACTGCAACGCCTTTATTTGACCGGATTAAGTTTATATTGCTGATCATATTCCATAAATTTCAATTTTTATTTTCAATAATTAATAACCCGCAAAAAATGGTTTCTACAATTGTCATTCCAACAGCTAAAATAGTTGGACTAAACGATAAGCCAATGAATAGCGCCAAAAACGGAATAACTATTGAGAACAGTAAGTACACTTTAGATTTATATAACCAGCTAAAGGGCATTAGGTGCGCACCAAAAATTATTGCAATAACCATCGGCATTTTATCTGGAATAGTCGGATAAATCCACATGGCAATCAGCAAATATAATAACTGATTCACCGCAAACAAGATACCTAAACTTGACAAAGGATTTTCATTATCACTAAAGTTAACTTTCAGTATTTTTGAAATTCCCCATGCCAGCGGTAATAAGATCCCTGTACAAATAAAAACAAATAAATTCTTAGTCAGGATCGGCATAGCAGATGAATAAATAAATGCAATCGCAAGCCAAATTATTACAGAAGCAGCGATAAAATGCAGCCCTCTTTTTTGCTTAACAGCTAGATCAAGTCTTTTTTGTTCGAGTTGGGTCATCGCCTGTCCCCTCCTTTAATTTTGGTTGTTTAATTATACAATAAGGATAACTAATATTTGTAGCTTGATTACACCAAATAAAAAGCACCATCTTCCAACGCGGAGTTTACGTTTAAAGATGGTGGAGTGATTAAAGTTAATTAATAGAATATTCGGTACTCAGCTATTTTGACTGAGTGCTTTTTATTCTCTAATCTTCTAGGCCTTTCAACTGGACCTTCAAATAATTAACAACTACTTTATATTGCTCAAATAACTTTGGATAATCTTATTGTGTATTTATAACAGCGTAAATATAAACTTTAGATCCATATAGATGATAGATGTAAATTGGCTTACAGCTTTCAGATAACTTGTTGTGGTTATTTTTTAAGCTAGTCGAAGATTTAATAATTATCTTATGGAAAAGACGATTTAGTAGATCTTGTTAACATACCATTTTATGTCAATACCCCTCATAGACCATTTATTTAAATTCGATAAATACAATTCTCAAATTATTACGTCTTTAATATAGTAAGACCAAAATTTGAGGTGATAATATTGCAAAAACAAATTAGCATTCAGGATGATTATGTTTTCGGCAGTGTGATGAGTAATGTGAAACTTTGTCGCCATTTAATCCAATTGATATTACCTGAATTGAATATTAACCGGATTGAATTTCCAACATTACAAAAGGCCGTTCAGGAGGATCCCCATAGTCACGGCGTTCGTTTTGATATTTATACTGAGGATCAAAATGCAGTTTACGAGATCGATATGCAGGTGCGTCATACAAAGGGATTACCAAAGCGGGTACGGTATTATCGGGGGAGAATCGATGCTGAATTATTAAATCATGGTGATCAATATAATTTAATGAAACGAACCTACGTCATTTTTATTTGTCCCTTTGATCCGTATAATAAAGGCTTATATAAGTATGAATTTCGTAACTTCTGCGTTAATGCTAAGGAATTAGCAATGCAAGATGGTTGCACCGCAATTTTTCTTAACACAAAAGGTTACCGAAATGATGTTTCAAAAGACTTGCAAAATTTTCTTCATTACGTAGATAATAAAGATGTCAAGAATGATCGTTATGTAGACGAACTACAGGACTATATCGGCCAGTTAAGCCGAAATAGAAAATGGAGGAACGGATAATGGATAATAAAACTCATATGATGTTTCACGATGAGGATGTCCGTCAAGATGCTATTCAACAAATGATTACGCTGACTCGACAGTTAGGAGTTCCAGAAGAACAATTAAAGCAAAAAGTTCAGGAGCAGTTTAAGTTATCTGATCAGGAAGTTGATAAGTTATTTAAGTAAATAAAAATCACCATCTTTCAATGCTACATAGAATTTGCATTGAAAGATGGTGAAATAATTAAAGTTAAGATGTAAATATTCAGGATCTGCGACACTCAGTTATTTTAGCTTTTTTAGAAGTTGATCCACAGCAGCCTTGATTTGAACCTGAGCAATATCAAACACTTGAATGTTCTTGAAATCTTCCTGCCCTAAGATTAACGGCAATTCGGTACATCCCAAGACTGCGCCATCAAGGTGATCTTTTTGAACCATCTTATTGATAATTGTCATTAACTGCTGCTTAGTCTCTTTCTTAACAATCCCGTTTTCGAGTTCGTCTACAATTTTTTGATGAATTATGGATTGATCATTTTCACTAGGACGGCAAACTTCAATTCCGGTCTCTCGAAATAGCTTGATGAAAAAGTTATTTTGCATTGTAAATTTGGTGCCTAGTAAAGCCAATCGTTGAAGGTGCAACTGCTGGGCAGCCGCTACCGCTGTCTCGACAATGCTTAACAATGGCAAATCAGTGCGCGCTTGAATCTGATCAAATAATAGATGGGGCGTATTGCCACACATCAATCCAAAGTCACACCCGGCTTTCAATAAATTATTGGCCGCAGCTCCTACATAACCGGCGACTTTATCATACTGTTGAGCATCAAGCAGACGGAACATGTGGTACATATTAATGGATTCGATAGTGATACGAGGCAGCTCTTTATCAGTCCCGATCCGCTCCTGATACTGCTTAATGATTGCCGAATAATAATTCATTGTTGCTTCTGGGCCTATACCACCGATAATGCCTAGTTTCTGCATCTGGATCATCCCCTAATTATTTAGAATTATTTGAATTCTTCTTTGCAGGTCTGGAATTACCTGCTCCTCGAACCATGGATTTTTTGCCTCCCAAATTTTATTTCGTGGTGACGGATGAACGATTGGAAAATAGTCTGGCAGGTATTGCTGATAATTCCTGACAATATCAGTCAACCGATCTTTATATCCTAGGTGAAGGTAGCTTCTCGTCGCATAAGCGCCCACTAAAATGGTTAACTGAATATCAGGTATTAATTTCAATAGCTGTGGATGCCATTTTTTAGCAAAGTCCTTGCGCGGTGGAAGATCTCCAGACTTGCCTTTCCCGGGATAATAAAAATCCATTGGTAAAATTGCAATCATTCCAGAATTATAGAAAATATCTCTAGAAACTCCTAGCCAAGCCCGCAGACGATCACCGCTTGGGTCGTCCCAAAATTTCATTTTTTTCTGAGCAATTCTTCCAGGTGCTTGACCAATTATGTTTATTCTGGCTGATGAAGAAGCATAATAAAGTGGTTCTATTCCTTGCTTTGTAAATGTTGCGTTATCAGGATCCGCCTGAATTTCTTGAAAGATTTTTCGAAATTCACTTCGCATATAATATAACCTACTCTCTTTTAAGCTAGTTTTGAAATAACTCAATTTGACGTACTTTACGCTTTAATTGACCTTGCTTTTCTAATAAAGCAAATTTACGAGACAAGGTCTCAGGTGTTGTTCCAAGGTATAAGGCTAAGTCCTTCATTTTTAAGGGTAAGGTAAAGTTATTTTTACCAATTTCATCTGCATATGTTTGTAAATACTTTAATAACCGATCTTCAACCTTCGGCAAAGCCAACAAGTGAATTTGTTTTTGCATTTCCGAAACTTTAACAATATTTAGTTCCAATAATCGAATACTTAATTCTGGCTGTTTATGCATCAGCTTCAGTAGATCCTGCCGTTTTAATAAACAAATTTCACTGTGTTCCGTAGCTTCGACGTAATTATTGATATTTTCTTGACCAAAAAGCCAATCCTCACCAATATAGTCACCTGTATGCAAGATTTGCAAAACATTCTCATAGCCGTCTTCATCTAAGGTGTACTGCTTAGCGTTACCATCAGCGACAATTACTAAATTATCGTTTATCGTTGGATCAATTATCACTTCACTCTTTTGATAGTTTTTATGCTGAACTAATTTTTCGATTTGCATCTTCTCATCCTGAGGTAAAGCATTAAATAGTGGTACTAAGTTAACACATAAATCAGCCATTAAATTCATCGTCCTTTAATTAAAAGTCATCATCGTCGTCTTCGACATACAATCCTTCTTTTAGTTCATGACCTAAGAAGTCTTGAGTTACCCGAATTTGCTCCTTAATCCAAGCCATTAAATTAGTTAAATTAGCAGATAATTCTGGCCAACTTTCATTGTTAGCTAAAGCAATTGCCTTAGTAATGAAGAGCGTTTGTGTATCAAAATCTTTTACCAAGGCAAATAATTGCTTATCACCTGCTAAATATTTACTGCTGCCATCTTCTTCTAGCATAGTATATTCCTTAAATTGAGCTGTAATTGTTGGAATACTTTCACCATTATTAACCAATAAGTGATTCAATTGGTCAAATTCCTGACGTTCATAAGCAATCCAACTAGCAGCTTTTTCGGCTAAAAAAAGACTAGCAGATCCTTTAGCAAATAAGTTAGCTTGGTTAATCTTTAAAGAATGGATTAACAAGTTAGAAATAATGTGACCAGTCATGGCAGCTGCAGTTGGCTGATGGTGATCAAGGCCGCTTTGCTTCAATTCCACCTGATATTTTTCTTTTGCATTCATCAGTTAAGCTCCCTTTCCTTAATTTCTTGTACTTCATAACCCATTTTTTCAATAGTTGTCTTGACGTCAACAGTTTTGGTCTTATCAGGATCCAGCGTAAATTTTAGCTTTCCTGCATTGAATAAAACTTTGATTTGGTCAGTTCCATCCAAACTACCAACCGCCCTTTCAATTTTGCTTAAGCATGAAGGACAGGTCATGCCAGATAATTTCATCATTACTTTTTCCATGATTAAATTCCCCTTCCTTATTAATTTACATATCTAATGCTACTTTGTTTTGTTGATTATAAACTTGATGATCGTCAATTTTTTGTTGAAATTTGATTAATCTCATCCCGTTCAAGATAACAATTAAGATACTAAATTCATGAATAAACATCCCACTTGCCATTTCAACATAACCCGCAAACAAACCGATGAACAACAATAAGACTGTCAGTAAAGCCATCACGATATTTTCATTCATGTTCAAAATTGTCTTCTTGGATAAGCCAAGGGCATAAGCGATCTTCCGCAAGTCATTTTTAACTAAAACTATGTCTGAAACTTCGATGGCAACATCCGTTCCACTACCAACGGCAATTGCAACATTAGCATTAGCTAAGGCCGGACTATCATTGATTCCATCACCAATAAAAGCAATATGGTGTCCCTTAGCTCTTTCTTTTTTAACAAAAGCAGCCTTGTCTTGTGGCAACATTTGACCATGAACTTCATCAATTGGCAACTTCGCCGCAATTCGTTCAGCAGTTTCTTGATTGTCTCCAGAAAGCATCACTAGCTTCTTAACCCCTAATTCTTTTAAGTGGATTAAAGCATCATTAGCTTCTGGGCGCAATTGGTCTTTAATGCCAAAAACAGCTAATTGGCTTTGGTCCTCATTGGCAAAAGTGACAATTGAATTACCTAATTGACTCAAATGATCAATTGTTTTACCCAATTTTGCACTGGCACAAGTATTTTCAACAATTAATTTTTGGTTACCTAAATAATATTTTTGATTATTTAAAGTAGCGATGATTCCCTTACCCTTAACAGTTTCCACTTTAATTGAAGCTGGCTTTTGTTTATTTAATTTTGTAATTGCCTGAGCCAAGGGGTGGTTACTTTGACTCTCAATTTGAGCAGCTAATTTAATAATTTCATCTTTGGGCCCATTTAATACCTCAATTGCACTAACTTCTGGATGTCCAACAGTCAAAGTGCCGGTTTTATCAAAAGCAATTTCATCAATCCGATGAGTTTGGTCCATCACTTGCGACCCTTTAAATATAATGCCATTTTTTGCACCATTACCGATACCAGCAACTGTAGATACTGGCACACCAATAACTAAAGCACCTGGGCAACCCAGCACCATAACTGTAATAGCCAGCCTAAGGTCTTTAGTAATTAAACCTACAACGATTGCAATTATAAGTACGGCCGGAGTGTAATATTTGGAAAACCGGTTAATTAACTTTTCTGTATGTGACTTTGTATCTTGTGCTTCTTCAACCATTTCGATAATTTTACCGAAAGTCGTATCTTCACCGACTGCGGTAGTTTCGACAGTCAATGTACCGTTTTCAAGGATAGTTCCTGCATATACTTCATTACCGGCTTTTTTATTAACTAATTTAGATTCACCGTTAACACTGGCTTCATTAAGATAACCAGAACCTGAAATAACCTTGCCATCGACTGGAACCTGATCACCAGTTTTAACTAAAATCTTCTCACCAGGATCAATGAAATCGACGTCTTCTTTCTCAGTTGAGCCATCATCTTGAACAACTAACGCAGTCTGTGGTGCCATTTTGGTTAAATCAGCAACGGCTGACCGCGTTTTCTTTAGGGTTAATTCTTCCAGTACATCTCCTAACATAAATAGCCAAGTAACAATGGCTGCTTCATTAAATTCACCAATAATGAAGGCACCGATTACCGCCAGCGATACTAAAACATCAATAGAAATTAATTTAACCCTTAAAGATGAAATAGCCGTCAAAGCAATTGGAAGCACTCCGACAATCCCCACGATAAGCATTAAAGCCTGGTATGGTAAATTCATTTGCAATAGCCATTTAGATCCTTCAGCAAGCAACAGCAGAATAGTATTAACAAGCAAAAGCTGCTTTTTGTACCTCATAAAAAATTGTTGTAACTTAATCATTTTTCACCTCTCCCTTTCTTGATACTACATATCATAAGTAAAAAACAATTTAGGTAACTTGACTGTTATCAAGATACTAGTGTCTTTTTATATTTATCTTTTAAGCAAAAAATCACAGTTTTATCGTGTAAATTTCGTTTAATAAAAGAGAGAATATACAAAAAAGACTAGAAACCATGCAAAAAGCATAGACTCTAGCTTTCAAATTTCAGTTCTATAAAAATCAATGTGCCAATTTAATCTCTCCAGCAGCAATTGGCAAAGTTGTATGTGTATCATAACTCATAACATTACCGGCAACGCTAGATGGCAATTTAAGATCCGCTGGTACGCCGTGAACATAAACTACTCGTTTATCTAATTGAAGATCGTCACTACCAAATGCTTGCTTAAACTTTGCTTGTAAATCTTTTAATGGGACATCCTTATCATATTCATAATGACCGTATTTATCTGCAACCGGGTAACCATCATGGGGAATGTTCATTTCTTGTGGTGCATCATCAAAAGGAACCATCGTTGTCCCAGATACTGCCTCTGTTTCAGGTAAATCAATAAAACCATCATGATTCACGTCCTGCATTAGCGTCGGAACATGAGCTTGTTTCCCATCTGGAAATCCATGAAAATGTTCCCAATGCTCAATATTGGCAGGCGTATCAAACATTTCCACATGAATATGAAGGCTATTACCATTTTCACTAAATGTTGCTATTCCATGCGCCTGTGTTTCAATTTTGTCCGCATTTATTGGTTTAATTTTTGCAATATAGTCAATCATATTTCTCATCCTTCCATTTGATTATTGCGATATAAATCTAGCATAAAAGCATTTTACAAAAATTGATTATAATCAATAAATTAAATCTTTGATTATAAATATCTTTAATAATTAACATCCATTATCTTATCGTCTTGTCAACCATTACTGCTTCTCTCATCAACTTAACTCCCCAAAACGGACACTTATCTACACAACCTAAAAATCCAGCACGTTGTCCACTCGACTCTCTAGCTCAATAAGCAAAAAGTGTACTAATTCCAAGCTTCAAAAGAGGAATTAGTACACTTTTCATCTATCAAGAATGCCGGCATACCGGCGTTTACCACCTATTTATCTGTCTAAGTATTGCAACACTCTCAGCGGCCACTCTCCAATCACTCGTCGCTCTGCTCCTCATTTTTGGGTGCGCAGTAGATACTTTCCAATCGAGCTACTCTTCGTTTGCTCTCTTGGAGTACCCTTGCGTAGCCTATCCGTAATTGCTAAAACTCAACGGCTAGGTTATATCGCATGGAGTATTTCAAAGCTTTCACGCTCTCAACGGTTCGTACCAACAAATCGCTACGTCACTCCGTCCCTTGCTCTTCGGGTACTATAGTATGGAGTATCACTAGTACTCCCTTCGTCGCTTTTAGCTCCTCGACAGTACTGTGATACTCTCAACATGCCACGAGCTTGGTTGATCAATTACACATTCTTGACTAACTGCTGTGCTAAGCATTTCTTGTTACATTTTCCAAATCAGCACAAATGTACACTCGTCTTTATAATGGCCTATTATTGCCAAATTCTAGTAATTAATCACAACTCTAATATTTCATTGGTTTGTGGGAAAGTAAATGCCGGGTTTCATTTGAAACCTCCACCACATAAGCTTAATTTCAACACATACTCATTTATCTAATACATGAAGAATAATAATTTTTCCCTTCCACACAATTTTTTGGGGAAAGCATTTTCTGTTACTTACTATTTCTAATCTTTTACATTCTGATGATTAGAAATAAAATCGGTTAAATAGCTTGAATTTATACTATTCTTGATTTATCCTAGTTGTTACTAGGATGAATACGGATGTGAAAATCATGAGATATATTGGTTCCAAAAGATCATTATTAGAAAACATTGATAATGTATTAAGCAAACATATTGACGGTACTGAGCAAATTTTTCTTGATTTATTTGCCGGTACAAATGTAGTAGGAAGACATTTCAAAAGTCGATATACCATTATTAGTAACGATATATTATATTTTAGTTTTGTTAATTCAAAAGCAACAATTGAAAATAATGATAGGTTAACATTTAATGGGTTAAAAAAAATCGGCATTAGCAATCCGTTCGAGTATTTTAATGATGATAAAAACATAAGGCCTACTAATCATTACTACGAGAAAGCCTACTCTCCTACTGGTCAAGCAATGTACTTTACTAAGAATAATGCACAGCGAATTGATTTTATAAGGGATTCTATTGATGACTGGTCAAACAAAAAATTACTATCAAAAAATGAATACTATTATTTAGTTTCATCTTTAGTTGAATCTATCCCATACATTAGTAACATCACCGGAACATATGGTGCCTATCTTAAAAAATGGGATAATCGTGCTCTTAATAAATTATACGTTAGACCTCTAGATGTAATTAATAATGGACGTGCAAATAAATCATACAATGTTGATGCCAATGAATTAATAAAAAGCATTAAAGCAGATATAACGTATATTGATACTCCATATAATAATCGACAATATGCCTCAAATTACCATGTATTAGAAAATATTGCACGAAATAATAAACCAGAACTAAAAGGTAAAACTAGTATTTTTGATTGGAAAGCATTACGTAGTGACTATTCTATGAAAAAACGCGCACTAAATGCAATGGAAGATTTAATCAAAAATATTAATAGCCGGCATGTAATTCTTAGTTATAGTAATGAAGGTATCATACCAGAAGCTGAATTAGTCAATCTTATAAATAAATATAGTACTGCAGACGTCGAAGTTTATCACATAGATTATCGAAAATACAAATCCAAAATTAAGTCTAAAACAAGTGGATTGAATGAAATGCTAATCTACTTTAGTAAGTCAAAGGCCAGAAATTTCAAAAATAACGAAATCTCCAAATCTATTAAAAAAACAAGTACGTGGAAACCAAGGTTAAAAGCTTCCTATATCAAAAGCCCACTAAATTATATTGGTGGTAAATACAAACTCCTACCGCAAATTATCCCACTGTTCCCAGATAAGATTCATACATTTGTAGATTTATTTTCAGGTGGTGCAAATGTTGGAATAAATGTTAAAGCTGACAAATACTATTTTAATGATATGAATTACCGTATCAATGATTTATTTAGATTTTTTGACAGGCATTCTGCCGATGAACTCGTAGATATGATTCACAACAGAATAAATGAATATGGATTAAGTAAAACGAACAAGGAAGCTTATCTAAATTTTAGAAAGGCTTACAATAGCAATCCAAACCCATTAGACCTGTATGTGTTAGTTTCGTATTCATATAATTATCAATTTAGATTTAACAATTCTATGAAATTTAATAATCCATTTGGTAAAAATCGAAGTAGCTTTAGCAAAAATATGGAAGAACACCTCAGAATGTTTGTTAATAAGTTGCATACTATTGATGCAGAATTCACTGACAAATTATTTGATCAGTTTGACACTTCTATTTTGTCATCAAAAGATTTTGTTTACATGGATCCCCCATACTTGATTACAACAGGCAATTACAATGATGGAAATCGTGGGTTTTTAAATTGGGGAGTAAAGCAAGAAAAATCTATGTACCAACTTATGGACAATTTAACTTCTCGGCATACTAAGTTTGCTTTAAGTAACGTTCTTAATCACAAAGGACGTAGTAATGATTTATTAAAAGAATATATTAATGCGCGTAATTATATTACCGTTACCCATTTAAATTATACTTACCGAAATTCTTCGTACAATACGAAAAATGAAGAGTCTGATGAAGTTGTAATAACAAATTACAACCCTAAAACATATCAAGTGGATACATTATTTTAAAAATAAAAGAACTGTGGTCACAATAATCATCACAGTTCTTTTGCTTTGTTAAACTAATTGAATAACATTATTATGCATATAAGTTGGTAGAATGTTGACATTTAATGCACCTTTCATAACCGCATCAGCCCCTAATAACAGTTGTGAAACTTCTAATCCACCCCCATTAATACCAGTTCTATAATGCGTTTGCTTCAATTGTTCATTAAACTTTGGCAAGAACTTTCCGGAAACCCATAAGTAGTAAAATTTATTTTCAGGAATATTATCACCAAAATTATTCCACCACTCATTTGGTTGACGTATTTTATCACGCTGTTTGTTATCCTCAATGTAACGACACATTTCATCTATTTGGTTAATATGCATACCATAGCCCTTTTCATAGGCCTTAGTGTCTAAAATAATTCCAAATTTACCATTAAATACCACACCATCAGGTTTATTCTGTCCGCCCAGATGTATGGACGATAATCCGTAGCAGTCTTTAAAAAGTCCTGCAGTTATGATTTCAAAATCCTGATGACGATGATGATCAAATGCAATATCCAATAACTCAATATACTTCTCTGGAAGATTTGTAATTTTACGATAATGATTCTTTATTCTCTCAGAATCAAGATCTGCCTCTGCTGGTGTAAATGCTTGGTTTGGAATATCAATTCCAACAATATTATCTTGAAGAATAATCGAGTTTCCGTTTTGCTTTATACGGAGCCCAAATGAAATAAGCTTTTTAATTTCACTATTAAGCAAAGATTCATCTACTTCAATACCTTCATTGCTTAGAAAATCAATTAGTGCAGAAATAGTATGGTGGTGACTAAGTCCAATTATTATTTTTGCACGCCTTGTCCTTACAAAATCTCGTGTTTGTTCACTATCTTGTTTTCCAGCAATTGCTAAAAATTCCCATAAGACGTATTTAGGCCTAGTTGAGTTTTTTGATGATCCATTTGCCTTTTTTATTGCGTGCAACCCCTGTCCAGTAATGGAATAAGTTTGGAAACCAGAAATAGTTCGCCCATCATCAAGCTCATATTTGTTGGTATGTTTTTTTACAAATTTCAGTTTTGACAGCCAACCCGCTATCATGCGGGCATACTTATCCGAAGTACCTTCAACATCAGATTTAATCTTGTCATGTTCTTTTTTCGTTGCCGCAGATTTTAACCAATCAATCATTAAATCTTCATCATAAGACGTAAACCCCTTTTCGCCAATGAACCCCAGCCTATTTCCGATAGCGAATTTCGTTAGTGGTTGTTTACTCTCAGCTAACAGAGACAGGATCCTAGTAGCAGGTGGATAAGACAGCATGGCATTTTGAAGAATTTCCATCTCTTCTACTGATCCATCAGCTGCTTGTGACAACTTTTCCCCAAGCTCTGTTATTTTAAATAGATCTTTTTCTCTATTATATGAAACAAAGCCTAAGCTTACTGCCCAACGAAGGAATCCATCAGCTGTCCAGTTATCTGTATAAAACTTTCCTTTAGTGTTAGCAGACTGCGGTAGTATGGTAACCTGTAGCAAAGAATTAGCAATTGCATCGCTTCGCTTCTTAGGAGATTTTCCCGCTTTATTGCGACTAGTACCGACTAAATCTTCATAAGTAAACTCGGATACTTTATTATCAAGCTCGTCTTGTAATCTTTCTTTATCGCTATCAAAATAGATCACATTATTAATTGTATGCTTATCCAACTCTTCATATTGTTTAGATTGTGGATCAAATACCTGAACTGTCTTTTTCAACTTTGTAAAATCAGAAGGATTTTGAACCCAACCAAATGTTCTAAATGCCATTAATAAAGTCACCTTTCATTTTTTATATGCCGTAACATCGCTAATATGGTAAAGTACTTTTCTTTACATCAGCACCTGGTTTATATTTGCTAATAATTGCCCTAACTTCTTTCTCACTCTTATCACACGTCGGCGATATGGTAACCGATTGTATGTACTCAGAAATAAACTCACAGTTGATATAAGGAACTCCATTTATTTCTAATTCTGGTGAAACTGTACCGTCATTTTTTCGTAACGACACGAATCTAAACTCTTCTTCATGAGATAGCTTAGGATTTTTGAAAGCCATATTAAATAATGCAATGTTCTTTGAACAAAGTGTAAGAATTTCCTTCATATCGTCAGGATCATTTTTTAATCCTCTATATGCGTCTAACCATTCTTGGGCTAATGGTTCTATATAGTTTTCTTGCTTCTGCGCATCGTACATCACATTTAATGGAAACGTATAAGCATCACCTAAGTCAAATTGATCTAAACTCTTTTTACCGTGGGAGTTATGAGTAGCCAGCATATTCATTACATCTTTTTCGCCTAACTCCAGGGCTATTCCTTCATTTCCACCATACACGTGAAAAAGTGTTTCGGAATCATCATTTTTTGAAAATGACCAGATATAGGCATCATAAAAAGGCTGATTCTCTACCATTTGTTTAAAGCTACTTATTTCTTCACTAGTGGCTTTACAATTTTCTAAATATTTAATAGCTAACTTACTTGCCCATCTAAATTCATCGGGATCGTTCATAAAATTAGCTTGTTTTATTCTAAAGTAACCTGAATTCAAAATGCTATTCAAGGAACTCATAGTGGTGTAATGGAATAATGATGTATTTCTCTCTGCACTTTCTCCAAATGTATGTACATTTATTACTATATCCGCATGCTTATGAAAAGCTGAATGTGGATCGTGATAATTAACGATAGCTCGTTTACCATTGTCATTTAAGTTAGCTATCATTAATTTAGTGTTTTTGGGGACATCATCAGTCAGTAAGCTATTCAAATAAGAATCTATATAATTTTTATCATGCATGGAATATCACCTAATTTTTTACAATTTCCATAATATCACTAATGTCACAATCTAAAGACTTACAAAGTTTTAGCAATACTTCAGTCGTCACATTGCCATTTTACTTAACTTTGCAATAGAAGCAGCATTTATTCCACTGGCTTTTTGTTGTAGCAAATGCTAATTTTTTCGTGACTGATAAATAAGTTATTTATTCATCATCATATTGAAATGTTGTTCCTGACCCATACACTGAAATATCAGTTCAAACGTTTTTCGACATTGATCGTCATTTACATCTGTCTCTACAAATAACACATCATCAGTTATTCCCATCGATTCATCGGTAATATAGGAAAGAATTGCTGACGCCAGATTATAATTTTGAAATCCATCTTGAATGAATTTATCTCTATTATCTTCCAAAATTTGCTTACGTAGGCTTGCCCTGCTGTGCCCACATATTTGCAAAAAATAATATTCCAGAATCCTGCGCATGACATTAATTAATACTGCACCAGACGCCTGCTGGTATTCTTCCCACAAAGTAGCATAAGAATTTTTAACTGGATTAACATTCATCATGTGGGTTGGACAGTTGGGATTTTGTTTCTCGCAAAGTTTAACATCCGACTGATTATTCTTTTTGCTGATCAGATAGAAAGAAACGTAGTTATATTCATTTTCGTATTCATAGGAAACTTCACGCTGGAAGAAGGCATTATGCGTAAAGATGAAAATCTGCTTAATAAAATTGTCGTCAGTCAAATTGCGTCTATTGTCAGCATTATTTCTACAAATTGATACTAACTTCCTAATTTCAGCACTGACGATAAATAGTGTGCTACTATCCATGCTGGAAACCGGATCATCAATAATGACTATCTTGTCTTTCAAATTTCCATTCTTATTGTCACTTCCATAAACTTGCTGAAGAAAATACATGAAGGCAATAAAGTTTCTTTCTCCTTCACTAAGGTTCTTGGCTACTGTACCGGTTTCGGTACGTACAACCTCATAATTGATAGTTGGTGTTTTTTTATCATCTGAAAGGGCTTTTGCAGGGCGAAGTTTGAATCCCTGAAATCCTGAATCTTGCAGCATAGTATTAATGTTATTCATGGCAGTTTCAGTTTCTACTGTCTGCTGATTTAATTCAACGATCTGTTCATTTATAGAAGTTAAACTCGTATATGACTCTTTGATTTTTGTTTCCTGTGCTTTTATTTCATCATCTATCTGTTCTTTAGCTTGCTGATAATTGGCAATTAGTTCCTTCATGTCAAAAGCCATCAAAGCAAAAACAGCTTCTTTACATTCTTGCTTCTTTACGGACTTAGACGCAACGATTGTATTGTTCTCATCAATAAGGCTATTAAACCCGGTAATCATACCTTGCAGATCAGTCAGCATTGCTTTTAAACCGTTAAGTTCAACTATCTTTGAAGGCTCTTCTATTTTGGAACGAATCTTTTCAATATTACCTGTAATTACACCTTTTATAGCATTCAGTTTATCATTGTAATTCTGACGCTCAATTGTTGGATATAATGGTTCAGGAATTTTACGGATAGACGAAAATAAATTATTAGCTGTTTTCCGGTAATTTTCAAGAAACAGCCTTAATCTTTGACGATTATGTTCATACTGATCATCAAAACTTCGCTGAAATTCTTGTTCAAAAGAAAGTTCTAGCTCTCTAGAACAATAGGGACACCTGCCATTGGTTTTCTTTTGGAATTCAGAATGTCCTTGTTGTACCCACTCAGTAGCCCCAATCTGTTTGAAAAATGAGGCCAACTGGGTGTCAGCTGAATTGACAATGGCAATAGAAAGAATCTCATTATCCTGCACCTTATCCAGAATTGATGGATCAATTGATTCGTTAAACTTCGGATACTGTTTTGCATCCTCCGCATAGGCAGTATCATACAAATCTTTTAATTTTTGAGTATCTTGAGAAAGCGGTGCTGTTTCTAATAATTTATCAACAAATTTTTTCTTAGATGCCTTAAAACCTTTCTGAGTTTTTGCAAACGTTTTACGAATGGCTTCCGTCTTATCCCAGCAATTGCTATAAAATTGATTATTCAGCTGTTCTAATTTTTGCTCATGACGATCGCGATCTTCTATAGCATTGGTCCTTTTTTCATCCAACGTTTCTTTTTTCTTCTTCAGCTCATTAATATTTTCCTGAATCTCAGCGTTGGTTGAATTAATCGTATAAACACCTGGTAAGTTCTCATTACTTCGGACATTCCGCTCAATATAATCTTGATCATAAAGCATAATTTTTTTATCTTCAGTAGTCGTTCCTGTAGCAAACGTTACTCCTTTGCCTGACCGTATTGTTTTAGCAACAGTTGACTTACCGGTGCCGTTGCTACCGAAGAAATAGTTGATATACGTGGGGGTAATTTTTGCTGGATTGTTTTTGAATGTGGCTTGATTTACTAATACCTCTGTTATCTTCGATGGCATTTTCCTAGAATTAATCATTTCCATCCTCCTTTTGTAATATCTATTTTTAGACGCTTTAAAACCTGAAAAACATTTTTGGAGCGGACAGACCAGCCGCAAATATTTAGATCGGTTAAATCACAGCCAACGTTAATCCCCAGCGAGTGTGCGATGTCTGGCTTACAAATGGCCTGTTTAGAAACTATACACAAGGTTCTAAAATCTAATCTTATAAAAGTATTCCTGACAAACACATCGTGAATGTATCCTAATGCGAACATTTGATCATAGCTAGTACTATTGGTTTCACAGTGATATCCTGTGTTTTTTCGACAAATCAAAGCTGGGAAAGTTTTTAATTCTGCTATTCCCTTTTTTGATAAAGAGGAACACCTGTGCAGTATTTCAGGTGGTACCATATTTTGAGTTAATGCCCGGTTTGTGGGAATAATTACGTAATTCTGTTCAAATACATCTGAATTATCGGCCACTATCAGTTGGTAATATTGACGACTAAATGACCGCAAAGCAATCATATCAGCCGTGGAACCGTGCAATGGTTGCCCTTTTTGAGCAGAATTATAAATATTCACCGTTCCATGATTATCTATGTATGTACTTTTGTTACCATTCTGCGTGACATTTTTGGCAATTTCTTTGCCGGATTCCATTAGATAGTTACCCATTAAAATCTCCCTTTACAAATTCATATTTATCGTTCCATTGTTCGTCAAGTTAATGTTATGATCACCATTCTGCACAACGTTTGTCTGATGATTAATGACTGTTTGATTCGCCCTTGAACGTTCATCATGTTTTTGAGGTTCAATAATATCGACCTTCTCAGATTCGTCTGAGGAGGTTTTTTTATTTTGGGCACTATCCGATGACCAATCTTTTACCCAGCCAGACACTGTAATTTTTTTGGCCGTCATCTGTCCAATATCACTGCTAAACACTCTCGGCTTCCGATTTTCTTTTTTACCTAAGATATTTAAAGTTGCTACCCCTTTTTTATTTTCCCCTCGTCTTTCAGATAATACGAAAAACAGGATGCCTACAAGAAAAGGCTCCAATTCAAAACTTTTATTCTTCAAAAGTTGCCCTTTAGTTATGGCTTTACCGTTAGCCATTGTATAAAACTTCTGGCTGTCACTAATAGAATCATCTTTCTGTATAATCTCCAATACAGCTCCTACAAACCACTCACTTGTTTGGCGATCAAAGTGTTTATCAATGAAAACTTTCATTCTATCCAGGGCCAGCAAGTAATTATTATTTATAAGTTTCTGATAAACAGATATTTTTACGCAATCATTGAACGGTATATTTTTTGTTCCTTCTGTTTTTCCGTCTTTATATTGCGAGGTATCTTTAGCAGAAATGGAGTAATCATCACCTGTAAATGTACGTATCAATTCGTTCATGACAATTAGATCAGAGTGTTCATCATGATTACCTGATATATGTGATCTTGCATTACCATTTGGCTTCACGCTCTGTAAAAGTAAGAAAAATAGAACACACCCGCATAAATACATTTGATCATGTTTGCCTGTGTCTTTCACTTTGGACCACCTTCAATCTACTCAAAAGTAACTCAAGAAACCAAAGTAACTGAAGTAAGGCGATATATCTATTGACATCGACTGAAGTAATGACAGGTTAAAAGATGTAAAGAAATATAATCTCTTTACTTTGATTGCTTAAAGATGTTTACAAAAATTTTGATTTTGTATATATTCACATTTTAATTATATCAAGTTTTCAAATCTCTGTAGATATCTTTGTAATCAGTAGCATGTGTTGCCCGATCAACAACTTTTACTAGCATGCACCTAATTGCATAACATTCTGTAACAAGCCACTAGTAAGGCAAGTTGCAGTACCCAAGCGATTAATCGTTTAGGTCTGTTTCTTATTGCCTTGTTAGTGGCTTTTAGTGTGCCTTCGATTCCTTCGCTTGGGTGATCCCAAGAGGAGGAATTTTTATGAAGTTTAATAATAGCGAGTACGAATTAGTCGGTGAACAAAACGGCAAGTTAATTGTCCGTGTTAAGCATATGGATAACCAAACTATTGAAGTTACAAATGCTCAGGGCAACATCATTTTCGACTTTGATCATCAGCAGTACAACTCCGATCATCGCAACGAACGTCATCAAGATAAGTTTTTCAAGCAAGGGTTATCCGATCCAGATATGAATATGATGGACACCCTGGCGGATCGGAACTCTATTGAAGTTACCTCAATTTTCGGCAAGGACAGCCTACTCGACAAAATCATTGAAAAAGAGGACTGTCAAAGTCGACAAATGTTAGCTGAACAATTACCGACTGCTTTAGCCACCTTGACGAGCAAACAAAAATACGCTGTCATACAGTATTACTGCCACGGCATGAAGAAAAATCAAATTGCTAAAGAGATGGGCATCAGCAAGGTTATGGCCGGTCGTCACGTTAAAGCCGCAATTAAAAAGCTGCGCCAGTTTTACGGAATTGAAAATTAATTAGAAAAAAGTGGACCACAGTAGGTTCACTTTTTTGCTGTTTCTGGCAAATAGGTGTGAGGAGTAACTCACGAAACCTAACGAAAGGAGACCAGATGATGGCAAATAAGGTATCAATCAAGGTCACTAAGCACCCTCACCAAGAAGGTATTGTCAGTATGCGCAACATCACTATCCGGGAACGATTGCTCCGTCTACTGCTTGGCAAGCCACATCACTTGATGGTGATTGCGCCCGGCAAAGATGTTCAACAGCTACAGATTAATGAGGTAAAGGAGGTTTCCCATGAGTGCAATGAATGATTTGAACCTGCAACTGAAGGAGCGCGAAGAATTCTATCATCGCATGGCTGAAGAAGCGGTGGAAGGTCTTAAAACCATTCAGACCGTTCGTCAACAGTTATTCGGCAGTAACAATAATCAAGATGTTAATGAACAGCCGAAACGCAATCCAGTTCAAGATAAGATCACGATCCGTCAACTGCTGGCTAAGAAGTGCCAAGAAGGTTATACAGAACAGGTCAAGGAGCTTCTTCACAAGTTCGGTGCCGAAAAGCTGTCGGATGTTGATCCTAAAGATTACGAGAATCTGTATTACAGTGCGGAGGGGATCGGCCAATGAGCTCACCAACCCACCATGCTTTATTATCGGCTTCCAGTGCCAATCGGTGGCTAAGTGCTCCGCCATTACCACGTCTAGAGCAATACTTCCCGCACTCCACATCAGAAGCCGCCGCTGAGGGAACTGCTGCTCACGCTTTAGGTGAATACAAGATCCATCGGCTGCTCGGCGATCAGTTCAAGCGTCCCACCTCGGATTATCAATCCGATGAGATGGAAAGTTTAACTGATGACTATGCCAGTTATGTCATAGAGCAATACACCCAGGCTAAACAATATGCGGCTGATGCCAACATTAGCGTGGAACAGAAGCTGGACTTCTCTAAATATGTCCCACAGGGCTTCGGTACTGGCGATTGTGTGATTGTTTCTGATCACCTGCTCCATATCATCGACTTCAAATACGGCAAAGGTGTCCGTGTGGAAGCTAAAAACAATCCGCAGATGAAACTTTACGCAATCGGAGCCCTCGAGATGTTCGGCAGTCTTTACAACATTGATGAAGTCGAAGCAACGATCTTTCAACCCCGCATGGCCAACATCAGTACTTGGACCATCAATGCCAAAGAACTGATGCACTGGGCCAACACCGAACTGAAAGAAAAAGCTGAACTGGCCTTCGCTGGTCAGGGAACGGTCCGATATGGTCCCTGGTGTCAGTTTTCAGCCTGCAATGCGGTACTGCGTGCTCGCTACAATTATCATCACAAGCTCACCCGGTTTCAGCTCCGTTCACCGAGTTTACTAACAGACAGCGAAGTAGCTGAAGTTCTGGAACATATTGATGATTTAAATCGGTGGGCACACGAAGTTAAAGATTACGCTGCTGACTTGGCAATTAATCATGGTAAGCGGTGGCCGGGCTACAAAATTGTTGAAGGCCGTTCCATCCGTCGTTATAAAGATGAGAAAGCAGTCGCCAAGATTGCTGAAACTAATGACATTCATAACATCTACCAACAAAAGTTATTGCCAATTACTAAGTTAGAAAAACAGCTCGGCAAAAAGAAATTCACCGAACTGTTCAGTCAAGAGATTATTAAACCGGCGGGCAAGCCGACTCTAGTGCCGAATTCCGATTGGCGGCAGAGTATTGGAAAATCAAACCCAAAGGATGAATTTAAGGAGGAACCATAACATGTCACAACAAACTAAGGTCGTTACTGGTATTAACACTCGTCTTTCTTACGCCAACATCTGGGAACCCAAGTCTATTAATGGCGGTAAAGAAAAATACTCAGTCAGTCTGATTATCCCCAAGTCAGATCAGAAGACAGTCTCCGCAATTGAGAAGGCCATCGATGCTGCCATTCAAGAAGGCATTGGAAAGTTTGGTGGTAAGAAGCCTAACAAGGCCGCTCTGAAGCTTCCACTTCGTGATGGTGACGTTGAACGTGATGATGCAGCCTACCAAGATAGCTATTTTATCAACGCTAATTCAATTACTGCTCCACAAATTGTGGACAAGCATGTTCAACCAATCCTTGATCGCAATGAAGTTTACAGTGGCTGCTACGCTCGGGTTTCAATTAACTTCTATGCCTTTAACACCAACGGTAACCGTGGAATCGCCTGTGGCCTGGGTAACATCCAAAAGATCCGTGATGGTGAACCACTGGGTGGACATGCTAGTGCCAGTGATGACTTTACAGCAATTGATGATAGTAATGACGATGATTTCTTAGCTTAAACCAAAAGATGGGCAGTCGACTTTGACTACCCATTTTTTGTAGAAAGGATTTCTAATGAAACGGCTTTCGATTGATATTGAAACTTATTCCAGCACCAACCTAAATCATACCGGGGTTTACCGTTATGCCGATAGTGATGACTTTGAACTCTTGCTATTCGGCTATGCTGTCGACTTTGGACCAGTTAAAGTCGTTGATTTAACCCAAGGCGAAAAGATTCCATCACAGATTATCCAAGCCCTAGATAATCCCAACATTATTAAGAGTGCTTTTAATGCTCAATTTGAACGGGTCTGTCTGTCACGCTTTGTTGGTCACCGCTTAAAGCCAACTGGTTGGCATTGTTCTCGCGTTTGGTCTGCCACTCTCGGCTTGCCATTATCACTACGAGATATTGGAAGCGTGTTAGGGTTACCACGGCAAAAGATCACTGCTGGTAAAGAGCTTGTGCGCTACTTCTGTACACCTTGCAAACCTACGAAGGCCAATCAAAATCGCACTCGTAACTTCCCCTACCATGCTCCTGATAAATGGCAACAGTTTAAGCAATACAATCAGCGTGACGTCGAGGTTGAAATGGAAATCACCCAGAAGCTCGAATGCTTCCCCGTCCCACAGAATGAATGGGAAAACTACTGGATGGATCAAGACATTAACGATCGCGGTATCCGGATTGACCAACAACTGGTTAACAATGCGATCAAATGTCAAAACGTCTTCCATGACCAGTACTTACAAACTGCTAAAGAATTAACAGGTCTAGCAAATCCTAACTCTCCATTACAGCTAAAAGACTGGCTCCAGCAGCAAGGTATTAAAACTAATTCACTATCCAAAGCATCAGTGGCACAGCTATTACAAACCACTACCGGCACGGTCCATCAAGTATTAGCTCTCCGCCAGTTGTTATCTAAATCAAGTGTCAAAAAGTATCAGGCTATGCAGAAAGCTATGTGCCAAGATGGTCGTGTCCATGGTCTTTTACAATTTTATGGTGCTAACCGGACAGGTCGGTGGGCTGGTCGCCTTGTACAAGTACAAAATCTTCCCCGTAATTCAATGCCAGACCTCGAAGAAGCTCGCGAATTAGTTAAGCAAGGCAACGTACCAGCACTTGCAATGCTTTATGATTCAGTGCCAGACGTCTTATCACAATTGATTCGCACTGCTTTTATCCCTAGCAAAAATCATCATTTCTACGTGGCTGACTTCTCAGCGGTTGAAGCACGGGTGATTGCTTGGCTATCTAATGAAAAATGGCGACAAGAATCCTTTGCCAAGAATGAAGATATCTATTGTGCATCCGCGAGTCAGATGTTTGGTGTCCCGGTCGTCAAACATGGCATCAATGGTGAACTCCGTCAAAAGGGTAAAATTGCCGAACTCGCCCTGGGCTATGGCGGTTCCATTGGTGCCCTCAAAGCCATGGGTGCCACTAAGCTTGGCTTAACTGATGATGAATTACCGCCACTGGTTCAAATGTGGCGTAATGCTAGTCCTCACATTGTGCAGTTTTGGTGGGACGTTGATAAAGCAGCTAAAGAATGCATTAAAACGCACCTCCCGCAAACTACCCACGGAATGAAATTTATTTATCGCAGTGGTTGCATGTTTCTTCGTTTACGATCGGGACGTTATCTTTGCTACCCCAAACCAAAGATCGGCACCAATCGCTTTGGTTCTGAATCGATTACCTTCATGGGAATCAACACCGTGAAAAAATGGGATCGAATTGAAACCTATGGGGCCAAGCTGGTAGAAAACATTGTCCAAGCAACTAGTCGTGACCTGCTAGCTGAAGCAATTCGGCGGTTAGAAGCTACTGAGAATACGGTGGTAATGCATATTCACGATGAAGCCGTAATTGACGCCCCTTCCAATTGGTCACTTGACACCATGGTTCAGCTCATGACCGAAGTTCCAGACTGGGCCAATGGCTTAATCCTCAACGCTGCTGGTTTTGTTAGCGACTTTTACAAAAAAGATTAATTTTAATGGTTTACTTTCTGCCCTCATCTGGCTTATTGGTGAGGGCTTTTTTAGTTCTCTAATTTAATGAAAGGATCTGAATCTATGTCAGAAGCAACCATAGCAATTACCAAGCTGCGCCAAGATAAACTGAATCCACACTACCGACCAATGATCTTTGTCATTGCGCCGTTTACAGAAGTAGTAAAGAGCGATGCTAAAAGTACCATGACAGTGCGCTCTTACTGCCGTTTTATCTATCAACATGGTGGCATCCCCGTTTGTCCACAGCTTTACCTACCTCAATTTATTAACATGCACCATTCACGCGAATTTCAAGTAGCCGCCTTTATTAACATTGTGCTACTAACTAAATGCGCCGAAGCCTGGTCATTTGGTAAGCCAACACATGATATGCGCTACTTCATCCGCTTAGCCAAACGTAAAAATAAAAATATCCGCTACTTTAATAACGAAATGGAGGCTAACTAAAGATGCATTTTACTTTATCGACGGCAGCTAATTTCGGTCTGGCTAGCAATACGATCTATCCTCATCAACAAGCTATCACTAATGCACAGGAATTAGAACAGGCTGTCCACTATGACCATGTCTGTGGTCAATTTAAAAATAACCAACGCACCATTGCCAACTTCATCAAAGCTGACTGCCTAATCATGGACTGCGATAATGATCATTCTGACGATCCGACTACTTGGATCAAACCCGCAAACATTGCTAACTATTTCGATGATGTTTCCTACGCCATTACCTTGTCACGCAACAACATGAAAGCCAAGCACCATAAAGCACCCCGACCTAAGTTTCATGTCTACTTTCCGATTACTGAGATTACGGATGCTAAAACCTATACTGAACTAAAGCACGAAATTCAAGAATATTTTCCCTACTTTGATGACAATGCGCTTGATGCGGCCCGTTTTGTCTTTGGTGTGCCTAGTACTAAAGCCATCTGGCATGAAGGATCACAAACCGTAGACAAATTTATGATGGTTCAACGTTACTTTGCTCAGCAAAACATCGGATCAATCCATGAAGGCAAACGTAATGCTACCCTTTCGCATTTTGCCGGTCGCATCATTATGCGTCTTGGCAATACTGCTGAAGCTCGTCAGGCATTTCAGGAAGAAGCTGCTAAATGTGATCCACCACTAAGCAAGCAGGAATTAAAAAACATCTGGCATAGTGCCACCAAATTTGGTCAACGCATGGCTAATCAAAAAGGTTATATTCCGCCTGAAGAATACAATCAGCCCAATGACGATCTACAACCGGATGATTACTCGGATACTGGTGAATCTTATGTCTTTGTCAACAACTGCAAAGAGCGGGTTTGCTATACCAACCAATCAGGTTTTATGTGGTTCGATGGGAAGGTTTGGCAGGAATCGGAACCTTTAGCTCTCGGTGAAGTCCAGCGCTTTACCGATAAACAATTAGCTGATGCTCAGCTTCGTGTCACTAATAGTTATAAGAAGATTCAGCAAAATGGTGTGGCATCCGCCTTGCAAACCATGGGCAAAACTAAAGCTAATCGTACTTTTAACGATGAACAACTAGCCGTATTCAAGGATTACGAAAATGCTAAAGCTTACGAAGCATTCATTCTCAAGGAACGCAGCACCCGTGGTATTAACGGGATCTTAACTAATTCTCGACCAAAGCTCGTCAAAGAGATTAATAATTTTGATGCTGATCCATTTCTGCTGAATACCCCGACCGGTCCTTTCAATTTAAGGAAAGGGATGCATGGTCAGCAAGAAATTCAAGCTGATGAATTAATCACTAAATCCACATCCTGTGTTCCTGGTAGTCAAGGAGCTTCACTCTGGCAAGAAGCACTCACTACTTTCTTCTGTGGTGACCAAGCGTTGATTAATTACGTCCAAGAAATTGTGGGTCTGGTGGCGATTGGTCAGGTTTACCTGGAAGCTCTGATTATTGCTTACGGCAGCGGGAGGAATGGTAAATCAACCTTCTGGAACACCATCGCTAATGTACTCGGTACCTATACCGGTCACCTCTCGGCTGATGCCTTAACAACTGGTGTCCGGCGAAACGTCAAACCAGAGATGGCCGAAGTCAAGGGTAAGCGATTAATTATCTCTGCCGAACTTGAAGAAGGTAAACGACTGAATACTTCCATCGTCAAGCAACTCTGTTCAACCGATGAAATCTATGCTGAGAAGAAATACATGAAGCCCTTCTCCTTTACGCCCAGCCACACCATCGTGTTGTACACCAACTACCTGCCTCACGTGGGTGGGAATGATGAAGGAATCTGGCGGAGGTTAATTGTAATCCCCTTTAAAGCCACGATTGCTAAACGCAATGATATTAAAAACTACGCCCAGTACCTAACCGAAAAGGCTGGGCCGGCAGTTTTGCAGTGGATCATTGAGGGCGCACGGCGAACCATTCAGCAAAATTACCAGTTAACCACTCCAGTTGCCGTAACCAAAGCGGTACGAGCCTACCACGCTGATAATGATTGGCTAGGACATTTTCTTAATGAGAATTGTGAACTTGACCCCAGTTATGAACAAAAGTCGGGCGATCTCTACCAAAAGTATCGCGAATACTGCCAAGGCATCGGTGAATATATCCGCAGCACGACTGACTTTTACACCGCCCTCAAAAATGCTGGCTTTCAACGTCAACATAAACAAAACGGTCGTTTCATCAAGGGACTGCGATTAAAAGTTGATGCCGACGAATTCCTCAGTTGACTGTCATCGACTGTCACACTTTAAAAATCAAAAAGCTTGATACATCAGTGTTTACCAACCCTAATGACAGTCATGACACTCTTTTACATTACTTGTATATAGGAATAAAAATAGAAAAAAGAGTATAGAGAAGAGTAGTAAATCAACTGTCACGACCGTCATTAATCCTGACGAACCACTGACAAATCAACGTTTAGAAAGGATTTTACAAATGTTAGAAAAACGAATTGAAACTGCTTTTGTCAAAGCTACTCACCAACGTGGGGGTCTTTGCCTGAAGTTCGTCTCCCCATCGATAGCCGGAGTACCTGATCGGTTAGTTCTCCTGCCTGATGGCCACATGGGTTTTGTCGAGATGAAGGCTCCTGGTAAGCATCCCCGCCCGTTGCAAGTACAAAGACTTAACCAGTTAAAACAACTTGGTTACCAGGTTTTTGTTTGCGATCAGTTTGATCAGATTGGAGGAATGCTAGATGCAATACAAACCGCATGAATACCAACAATACGCAACTCAGTTTATTCTGGATCATCCTGTGACAGCAATCTTGCTTGATATGGGACTAGGTAAAAGCGTCATTACCCTAACTGCTATTAAACAACTTATTCAGCAGGGGAAAGTTCAACGGGTATTAGTTGTCGCTCCACTGCGCGTGGCTAAACAAACCTGGCCAGAAGAAATTGAAAAATGGGACCACTTAAAAGGCCTTAACTATTCAGTCGTCACTGGTTCTAAGTTTCAAAGGATCAAAGCACTGCAGCAAGATGTCGACATTTATATCATTAATCGGGAAAACTTAAAATGGCTAATTGAATCCTCTGGTACTTCCTTTGACTACGACATGTTGGTGATCGATGAACTCTCCAGTTTTAAGTCTTACCGCTCGCAACGCTTCAAAGCCCTCAAACGAGTGCGACCACTGATTAAGCGCGTGGTTGGCTTAACAGGCACACCGTCGTCTAATGGCTTGATGGATTTGTGGGCAGAGTTCCGCGTACTAGACATGGGCCAAAGACTCGGCCGTTTCATCTCATCTTACCGAATGAACTACTTTGACCCTGACAAGCGAAACATGTATCAAGTGTTTACCTACAAACCTAAGCCCGGTGCTGAACAAAGTATCTACCGCGCCATTGATGATATCACCATTTCTATGAAGTCTAAGGATTACTTGAGTCTGCCACCGTTAACTATGAACACCGTTCCGGTAAAAATGAGTAATAGTGAGCAGGCAATCTATGATGAGCTTAATGCCCAGCTAGTAGTTTCAACCCAGGGTAAACAAATCGATGCCCTCAACGCAGCCAGTCTATCGAATAAGCTTTGCCAGATGGCAAATGGTTGTGTCTACGACGACCAGCAGCAGATTGTTCAAATTCACCAGCGAAAACTTGATGCCCTTGAAGATTTGGTTGAAGCTGCTAATGGTAAACCTGTCTTGGTAGCTTACTGGTTCAAACATGATCTAATCCAGATTAAAAGTCGTTTCAAGGTTCGTGAGATCAAAACACCCCGTGACATTCAGGACTGGAATGCCGGTAAGATTCCTTTAGCTTTGATCCACCCCGCTTCTGCTGGTCATGGTCTTAACCTGCAGGCTGGTGGTGCTACCTTAATCTGGTATGGATTAACTTGGAGTCTGGAACTCTACCAGCAAACTAACGCTCAGCTCTGGCGGCAAGGGCAACGTCAACCAGTAGTTATCCACCACATCATCACTGAAGGCACCATTGACGAAAACATTCTGGTGGCCCTGAAACGCAAAGACAAAACCCAGTTAGCTTTGATTAACGCAGTGAAAGCCAACCTGAAAGGAAGTGTTATGGCATGAGTATCATGTGGAACTACTTAGACAAACGGCGAGCAACCGTTGCAGCATTGAAAGATTACGATGGTATGAAGTTCATCATTGACTCTTACCAAGACGACCTGAAGCTAGCCAAGGAACAAATGATTGGTGTCAGTTCGCCACGCTACGGTTTCGTACCTGGCAGCAGTAAAAAAGATAACCCAACTGAGCATCGCCTGCTGCATGGCATCGATGAGACAACCAAGCTGAATGAACGCTACCAACAAGCCCAACTTTACTTCAAGTGGTTCGAGCCAGCCTGGCAAGAGTTATCTGAAGACGAGCGCTTTGTTTTAGATGTCTGCTATCGCACTCCAAACCAGTCAATGAACGAGGGACTAACCATCGTGATGGACAAGTACTTCATTGCGAAAACCACTGCTTACAATCGAAAGAACAAAGCACTCGATCACCTCACGCTCTTACTTTATGGATCCTATCATTAGAAAGGTAAAACGCAGAACAAACAATTAGCCTATCCATGTTATGATGATAGTGTAGAAAATTAAGATAAGGCATTTGCTTTATAACACTGAAGCCTGGCAGCTTAGAACTGCTGGGCTTTTCTTATAACCTCAGAAAGGAGGAGTGTCATGCCTTACTCACCTAAGAAACCCTGTCGCTACCCTGGCTGCCCACGATTAACCCACAACACTTATTGTGACGCGCACGCCAAGCAAGTCAGCTCTCACTATAATCGTTACCAACGACCAAAGCGTAGTCGTCCGCGCTATCATCACGGCTGGCCAAAGATTCGTCAACGCTACTTGCTCCACCATCCCTTCTGTGAGATGTGCCTGAGCCAAGGAAGGTATACCCAAGCCACCGAGGTCCATCACGTTCTGCCTCTGGAACACGGCGGCACCAACGAGTTCAAGAACCTGATGGCATTATGTAAGCCATGCCACTCCCGCATCACCGCCCAGATGGATGATCGCTGGCATAAAAAGCCACGTCGATATCATTACTAAACTACGGAGGGGGCCATCAAATCCTTAAAAATTTTTCGCGCGGGAGCGGGCCTGGGCCTTCGTGTACAAAAAATTGAAATCAAACAGGGTATTAACCCCTGCCGGAAGGAGGGAGAGATTTGGCTAAAGATGGTACAAACCGTGGTGGCGCTCGGGTTGGGGCTGGCAGAAAATCTAAATCACTTCACGATAAGCTCGAAGCTGGCCAAGAAGCAACCGTCATCGATTTGCCAGAACCAGCTAATCTAGAAGGTCACGTGATGCCGCCAGTCAAGAAATACCTCAAGGCCAAACAGAAGAATGGTTTAGAATTTGACGCCGCTGATATTTTCAAAGAAACCTGGGAATGGTTGGTCGAGCGTGGTTGTGAAAAACTAGTTAACACTCAATTGATTGAACAATATGCCGTTAGCGTCAGCCGGTGGATTCAGTGTGAAGAATGTATCTCTAAGTTTGGTTTCCTCGCTCGCCACCCTACGACTGGTAACGCAATTGCTTCACCATATGTTTCCATGAGCCGCGACTATATGAAACAGTCCAGCCAATTATGGTTTCAAATTTTTCAAGTGGTTAAGGAAAATAACGCCACAACTTATCAAGGATCAACACCACAAGATGATGTCATGGAACGGCTCTTAAGAAGCCGGAAAGGAATGAACTAATGAAATTTGTTAAAAAGAAAATTACCGATTTAATCTCTGCCGATTACAATCCAAGGAAGGATCTCAAGCCTGGTGATCCTGATTATGAAAAATTAAAACGCTCGATGCATGAATTTGGCTATGTTGATCCAATTATTTGGAACCAACAAACTGGTCACGTGGTTGGTGGCCACCAACGGTTAAAGATTCTCCAGGATGAAGGGATCAAAGAAGCCGAGTGTGTTGTCGTTAATTTAAATGAAGACAAAGAAAAAGCTCTCAACGTTGCCCTCAATAAAATCAGCGGTGATTGGGATAAAGACAAGTTGGCCTTGCTAATGACTGACTTACAAGCCAGCGACTTGGATGTTTCCTTAACCGGCTTTGACGAGAATGAGATCTCAGACCTTCTTAGCACCGCTGACGATACGCATGATGATGATTTTGACGTTGATAGCGAATTGGATAAACCGACCTTTTCAAAGCCTGGTGACTTATGGCACTTAGGTAAACACACTTTATTATGTGGTGACGCTACTAAAACAGAAAGCTACCAGAAATTACTGGGTGATCATAAGGTCAACCTAGTATTAACCGATCCTCCATACAATGTCGATTACTCTAGCAAAGCTGGCAAGATCAAGAATGATCATCAAGCCGATGACAAGTTCTACCAGTTTCTGCTTGCTGCTTTTCAAAATATGAATCAAGCAATGGCTAACGATGCCAGCATCTATGTATTTCACGCCGATACGGAAGGCCTTAACTTCCGCCGTGCTTTCCAAGATGCTGGTTTTTATTTATCCGGTTGCTGTATCTGGAAGAAGCAATCATTAGTACTTGGTCGCTCTCCCTATCAGTGGCAACATGAACCCGTACTCTATGGATGGAAGAAAGATGGCAAACACGAATGGTACACCGGGCGAAAGGAATCCACCATCTGGGAATTTGATCGCCCAAAGCAGAGTAAGGAACACCCAACGATGAAACCAATCCCACTACTAGCCTATCCAATCATGAATTCCACCATGTCCAACTGTACCGTTCTCGATCCATTCGGTGGTTCCGGTTCAACTCTGATTGCATGCGAGCAAACTAATCGGATTTGTTACATGATGGAACTCGATCCTAAATATTGCGATGTGATTGTGCAACGTTATATTGAACAGGTTGGTTCAAGCAAAAACGTTAGTGTGGAAAGAAATGGTAAAACTATTCTTTACAGCAAAGTAAAAAAGCCGGCTTAAATCGTCGAAGTTCCTTGCTATCTGTACCCTTTAGAGTGATGTATACAGTGATCAAACAAGGAGGTACAGAAGATGGAAATTAAATTTAATGTACACGGCCAGCAACGAAAAGAATTGGTGACGAAGCTGGCTGACTATACTCATCGAAAGGCCGAATATCAATACACACCTACCTACGCTTATCAGATTGGCAAGTACACTGTTAACAAAGATGGAGTCCTAACATCCCCGGATGAGATCCCGGCCAATTTACTCGATTATCTTGAACAGCAAGGCTTCCACCCTACTGAAATAATCAAGTTGAACCTAGCCTACCAGCGAGATAAGTTTACAGATCAGGCTCTTGATAACCTGCGCCACCTAATCTGGGCTAAGGGGCAGTTAATTAAGGACGCTTGCCAGCTGGAAGCCCTCCCCTTAAACGTCGATGAAAAACAGGTATCCTTCGATTGGTTTAAAGAAGTGAAACTTGACGATGCTTTGGCTTATCAACAATTTGTCGACAAGCTGGTCCAATATGCCATCAGCCACCAGCGAATCATGTCAGAACCACACGAAGAGAGTAATGAAAAATATGCTTTCCGCTGTTTCCTGCTACGCCTAGGATTTATCAGTCCCAAGTTTAAAGACCAACGGAAAGTATTGTTACGCAACTTAACTGGATCAGCTGCTTTTAAGAACCAGGGGAACTAATCATGAATCGAATTAAGGACGAATTAGCTAAACGTAACCGAATCCGCCAGCAGGTCTTAAAAATCCGCAACACTGGTGAAGCCAATATGTTTGATGTGGAAAATGTCAAAAGACTGGCATACTACTATAACTGCCATGACTTAATCGATTACTTGAATACTGACCGCGCCGGATACGTAAATTTGATATTAACTGGCAAGTTTAATTAATCATCAATCAAGCATTGAGTTAACACTCAGTGCTTTTTTAGTACAACTGAAAGGATGTGATGCCCTCTTGCGAAAACTAAAAGATTACAAGCCAACTAGGTTCATGGCCAAGGACTCTACTTATAACAAAGACGCAGCTGATTTTGCAGTTTCATTTATCGAATGCCTATGCCATACCAAGGGAACCTGGGCGGGTAAGCCTTTTGACCTCATTGACTGGCAGGAAAAAATTATTCGCGACATTTTTGGCATCTTAAAACCTGATGGGTATCGTCAATTCAATACTGCTTACGTCGAAATTCCAAAAAAGCAAGGCAAATCAGAACTGGCGGCGGCTGTTGCTCTACTGCTTTGCTGCGCTGATGGTGAAGAACGTGCAGAAGTTTATGGTTGTGCTGCTGATCGCCAGCAGGCCGCCATTGTTTTTGACGTCGCCGCTGATATGGTGCGGATGAACCCAGCCTTAAAAAAGCGTTGTAAGATCCTCGCTTCCCAAAAACGGCTGATCTATGAGCCAACTAATAGTTTCTATCAAGTCTTATCTGCTGATGCTTATTCCAAGCACGGTTTCAACGTGTCAGGAGTAATTTTTGATGAATTACACACTCAACCCAATCGTAAACTCTACGACGTCATGACTAAGGGTTCCGGCGATGCTCGAACGCAGCCGCTCTACTTTTTAATCACGACTGCCGGTAATGATGAACACTCTATCTGTTACCAGGTTCATCAAAAAGCAATCGACATCATGAAGGGCCGTAAACATGACCCCCGTTTTTATCCGGTTATTTACGGTGCCGGGCGTGATGAAGATTGGTCGAGTCCTGAAGTTTGGAAGAAAGCTAATCCCTCCCTGGGTATTACCGTCAAGATAGAGAAGGTTAAGGATGCTTATAATTCAGCTAAGGAGAATCCGGCTGAAGAGAATACCTTCCGACAACTACGGTTAAATCAGTGGGTGAAGCAGGATGTTCGATGGATGCCGATGGACAAATGGGATGCTTGTGCCTTTCCTGTTGATCCCGATGAATTACGTGGCCGCGATTGCTATGGTGGTCTTGACCTGTCATCAACTACTGATATTACGGCTTTTGTACTGGTGTTTCCTCCTAGAGATGATTCAGAAGGTTACACCCTGCTACCTTACTTCTGGATTCCCGAGGATAACGTTGATTTACGGGTTCGCCGTGATCACGTCCCCTACGATATTTGGAAGCAGCAGGGATATCTACAAACCACGGAAGGTAATGTCGTCCACTATGGCTTCATTGAACAATTTATTGATGATCTTGGTAAAAAATACCACATCAAAGAAATCGCCTTTGACCGTTGGGGTGCAGTTGAAATGGTTCAAAATCTCGAAGGGATGGGATTCACTGTAGTTCCATTTGGTCAGGGATTTAAAGATATGACCCCACCAACGAAAGAACTAATGCGATTAACTCTGGAAAAGAAGATCGCTCATGGTGGTCACCCAGTCTTACGCTGGATGATGGACAACATCTACATCCGCACTGACCCAGCCGGAAATATCAAACCGGATAAGGCTAAGTCAACCGAAAAAATTGATGGCGTAGTGGCTACCATTATGGGACTGGATCGTGCTATCCGAAATGAGGATAATGGTGATTCTGTTTATGATGGTCGGGGTCTATTGATGTTGTAATTCTGAAGAACTGAAAGGAGTTGATACCATGAACCTATTTAATAAATTGTTCCATACCAATAAAGCTTCACCAAAAAATACCCTGTCTAGCACCATGTCATTTTTCTTCGGCAGTTCGATGGCTGGCCAAAATGTGACCGAACGCACTGCAATGCAGAATACAGCGGTTTATGCTTGTGTGCGGGTCTTGGCTGAAGGATTAGCTGAACTACCACTCCATATTTATCAATACACCAGCGATGGTGGCAAACAGCGGGCAATTAACCACCCGCTTTATTTTTTGCTTCATGATGCGCCAAATCCAGAAATGACCAGTTTTATCTTTCGTGAAACCATGATGAACCATTTATTGCTGTGGGGTAACGCCTATGCACAAATCATTCGAAACGGTCAGGGCCTGATCACTGGGCTCTATCCTTTGATGCCAGATCGAATGGACGTTAACCGTGCTGCCAACGGTGAAATCTACTACACCTATAATCGCAACTACGATGATTACCAAGCAAAGAATAAATCAAAACAAGTTATTCTCTTATCCGATGAAGTTCTCCATATCGCAGGACTAGGCTTTGATGGTTTGATTGGCTACAGCCCTATTGCTATGGCTAAGAATGCGATTGGATTATCCATGGCTGCCGAACAATATGGAGCCACTTTCTTCAAAAATGATGCCACGCCTGGTGGTGTTCTCGAGCACCCTAATGTAGTCAAAGACCCTGAACGGCTTCGGAAAAGTTGGCAGTCACAATTTTCGGGATCTAATAATCACAGCATTGCTGTCTTGGAAGAAGGAATGACTTTTCATCAACTTTCCATTCCACCTGACCAAGCGCAATTTCTTGATACCCGAAAATTCCAACTCGACGAAATTGCCAGAATTTTTCGTGTACCACCGCATATGGTTGGTGACCTAGACCGTTCAACTTTCTCAAATATCGAGCAACAATCACTAGAATTTGTAAAGTACACCCTGAACCCTTGGTGCATTCGCTGGGAACAAGCTATGAATCAACAGCTACTTTCCGCTAATGATCAACGAAAGTTCTTCGTCAAATTCAATGTTGATGGACTACTACGTGGTGATTACGAAAGTCGTATGAATGGTTACGCCATTGGGCGACAAAATGGCTGGTTGTCCGCAAACGATATTCGGGAACTTGAAGATCTAAACCGCATTCCTACTAATGAAGGCGGTGACGAATACTTGGTAAATGGCAATATGCTACCACTCAACCAAGCTGGTAACTTCTATAATTCTCAACCATCTAAAGAAAGTGAGGAACCAAAAGAATGAAACGTTTCTGGAACTGGAGCGGCCCTCAGAATCAACGTGTCTTAACTATTAGCGGTACGATTGCTGAAGATAGCTGGGTTGATGATGAAGTCACTCCCCAAGTATTTCAAGATGAATTAAGTCAAGGGAAAGGGCCAATCGATCTCTGGTTAAATTCTCCCGGTGGTGACTGTGTCGCTGCCAGTCGCATTTACACGATGCTAATGAATTATCCCGATGACGTGAACGTCAAAATTGACGGTATCGCTGCTTCAGCGGCATCAGTTATCGCCATGGCAGGAACAAAAGTTTCCATGGCTCCAACCGCAATGATCATGATCCATAATCCATTAACTATTGTTGGTGGACAAAAAGAAGATCTTGATCAAGCTGCACAGATGCTAGCTGAAACCAAAGAATCAATCATTAATGCTTATGAGCTTAAAACAAACCTTCCTCGCGAAAAAATCTCATCCATGATGGATGACGAAACCTGGATGAATGTCAATAAAGCGATTGAGTTGGGCTTTGCTGACAATATGCTGGGCCAAGATAAAGATGTCACAGATTGTTACTCGTATTCAGATAAGCAATCTGAATTGGTTCTATTGAATAAGCTAAAGCCACAAACAAAATCTAATATCTCTGTAAAGTCGCTGCAAAAGCGGCTTTCTTTGTTATCACACTAATTTTTAGGAGGACTTATCAATGAGTAAGATTACTGAATTACAAGAAAAGCGTGCCCGTATTTGGAAGCAAGCAAAGGATTTCCTGGATTCTAAGCAAAAGGAGTCGGATGTACTATCAGCTGACGACAATGCCCGCTATGAAAAGATGGAGCAAGAAGTTGTCGATCTCGGCAAGGAAATCGATCGACGACACAAGCAGGCAGAAATTGAGGTGGCAATGAACCAACCCACCAGTAAGGCCCTTACTAATTCCCCAATTGCTAACCAGCTACCCAAGGCCCAGGAGGCTTATGCAAAAGATTTCTGGCAAATGATGCGTGGTCATGTGGTCGTTGATGCACTGAAAGAAGGTACGGATCCAGATGGTGGCTTCCTAGTGCCCGACGAATTTGAAAATCAACTTATCCAAAAGCTTCAAGAAGCAAATGTCCTACGAACCATCAGCCATGTCATCCAAACCAATAGCGGTGAACACAAAATTCCAGTAGTGGCCAGTGAAGGTACCGCAGCCTGGCTAGAAGAAGAAGCGGCCTACACAGAGTCCAACACACAATTTAGCCAGGTGTCACTTGGCGCTCATAAATTAGGGACCCTGATCAAAGTGTCAGAAGAATTACTAAATGATTCGGCATTTGATTTGATGGCTTACCTATCTGATGAATTCGGTCGCAGGCTCGGTAACGCTGAAGAACAAGCCTTTTTAAACGGTACCGGTACTGGTCAACCTACTGGTATCTTGACCGATACTAATGGTGCTTCAGCTGGATCAACAGCTGCTAAGGCTGATTCATTAACTTTTGATGATTTAATCGATCTCTTCTATTCTTTGAAGACACCATACCGTCAAAATGCTGTCTTTTTGATGAATGATGATACTGTGAAGGTCATCCGCAAGATGAAAGATAAAAATGACCAATACATTTGGCAACCTTCCGTTCAAGCAGGTCAGCCAGACAGAATCCTCAACTGCCCTGTTTATACCAGTCCATTCATGCCAACACTGTCTGCTTCCAATAAGCCAGTTCTCTTTGGCGACTTCAATTACTACTGGATTGCAGATCGACAAGGCCGAACTTTCAAACGTCTTAATGAACTTTATGCCGTAACTGGTCAAGTTGGTTTTTTAGGCTCACAACGAGTTGACGGCAAAGTTATCCTACCAGAAGCAATTAAAACCTTGTCCATGGCTGCTAAATAGAAAGGATTGATGAAATGTGGCTGCTATTACTTTGGCCGAAGCAAAAGCCTACCTGAGAGTAGACAACACTGTTGAAGATGACCTCATTACAAAGTTGATTGGATCGGCAACAGCTACGGTCGAGAATGTGCTTCGCCAACCACTATCAGCGTTTGATCCCCTCCCTGATGATATTCATACCGCCATTCTCTATACAGTGGCTTACCTTTATGAATATCGGGAAACAGCTGATTTTGATGCCATGATTAAATTTCTTCGGGCTATTTTGTCCCCTTACCGGAAGGAGGAATTTTAATGCAACAGCAAAACCAACGTATCAGTAAGATTGCTGATATTGGTGAACTAGATCGACGCATTACTCTAATGAAAAAGAAATATGTCGGCGAAAATCCTAATACTGGAATGTCGATGTACAAAGATGTTCGCCTCGGTGATGTATGGGCTAAAGTCTCGGCATTGCACGGTCAGGAATACTACACGGCGGTATCCGTTAAATTGGAAAAGCAATTGTCCTTTATTATCCGATACCGTGACGACGTTGACGAAGAAACTAACATCTGGTTTGAAGGACGCGGCTACAATATCGGCTTTATCGATGACGTCAAATACAACCATGAGTATCTGGAAATTAAGGCCGAGTATTCGAGAGGAGTTGATAATCCAGATGAAGACAACTAGTTTAACCATCATCAATACTTGTTTTAGTGCTGTTGGTGCATTTCTTGGCTGGTTTTTAGGCGGCCTGGATGGCTTTTTGTATGTTCTACTCATTTTCATGGTGGCGGACTATATTACCGGTGTGCTCTGCGCAATTAATGAACATAAACTCTCCAGTGAGATCGGTTTTCGTGGTCTCACTAGAAAAATGCTGATTCTACTCTTAGTAGGTATTGCCCACTCTCTTGACGTCTATCTGCTAAAAAACGGTTCGGCCATCCGAACAGCAACAGTCTTTTTCTATATCTCTAATGAAGGAATCTCATTACTGGAAAATACCAGTCGCTTAGGCTTACCTGTGCCCGATAAGTTAAAGAGTATTCTCCAACAATTACATGACAAGGATGGTGATAAATCATGATTCCTGGGATTGATATTTCTGAATGGCAAGGACATGTGGATTTCAATGCAGTCAAAGCAAGTGGTGTTAAGTTTGTTCTAATCAGAGCTGGCTATGGTCGGTCAGCGAGCCAAGAAGACCGTTACTTTGCAGAACACTATACCCAAGCCAAAGCAGCCGGTTTACAAGTAGGAGCTTATTGGTATTCCTATGCTATTTCTCCCGAAGACGCAGCTAACGAAGCTCGTGCCTGTTTGACTGTTTTAGGTAACCGTCATTTTGATTATCCAATTTACTTTGACCTCGAAGAACAATGGCAATTCCATCAGGGACGTGCCTTCTGTGATAGTTTAGTCAAAAGTTTTTGCTGTGTGCTAGAACAAAACGGTTGTTACGCCGGTCTCTACATCTCACGGTCACCACTACAAAACTATATTTCATCAGCTGTCGCTCAGCGTTATGCTGTCTGGGTGGCTGAATATGGTCCGCGTTGTAACTACAGTGGTAATTACGGAATCTGGCAACATTCCTCTACTGGTTCTGTTCCAGGTGTCAATGGCAACTGTGATCTGGATTATTCCTATATCGACTATGCAGCAGTCATTAACAAAAAGCAGCCAATCACCAGAAAGAACCCTGATGAACTAGCTGCTGAAGTTTTAGATGGTCAATGGGGTAATGGTACTGACCGTCAACAACGCTTAACCGCTGCCGGTTACGACTATGCAGTGGTCCAAGAAAAGATTAATCGTCTCTTAAATCGTAAGTCAGTTGACCAAATTGCTCGTGAAGTTATCCGTGGCTCCTGGGGTAATGGTAATGAGCGAATCAACCGATTGAAGCAAGCTGGCTATGACCCCACCCAAATTCAAAAACGAGTTAATCAACTATTGTAACTTTTGCCTGTGGACTACGGTCTGCAGGCTTTTTGTTGTTTCTATGCTAAAATATTAGCAGGCCGGAAGTATTGGGTCGCTCCCAACATGGAAGGCTTAGCAGTTAACGTGGCTACACACCCCTCAAATAATCTGAACTGTGGAGGTGAAAGTCATGTTATTTAGGAAAAGACTGGAGGAGTGGCAATTACTGCCGCCATAATTATCGTGGCAATTGGCCAGCTAGTCATTGACTGTGCTAAAGCCTACGCGATAATAAAAAAAGCTAACCATAATGGTTAGCCATCCTTCAGTCACCTGAACTGCGTTTGAGGGTAACGAGGGGCAACTCGTTGCTCTCTTTTCATTTACAATCATATCTAATCTATCTTGATTTTTCAACTTTTAGCTGGTTTTCTGCCAGCTTTTTTATTTTACCATGGTTTACTTTTCCGCTTTTCCTGGCTTATCAGTGGAGGTAATTAAACATGGCAAAAAAAGTACAATCAGTGACTCATCAACCACTGCAACAAGCTAGCAACAAAATTAACTCTGAACAACTCATGAACGACTTGCACTATCAGCAATCGCGGCAAATTATTCAGGAGCTACTTAAAAAGGGATTAATCACGCCTGATGAATTCAACCAAATCGATACCTTAAACAAGCAATCATTTTCACCACTATTAGGCCCTGGAAATGTTGATACATCAAGGTTCTAGAGCTAACATACCACACTGATGAAAGGAGGAATGTCATGTCAACCATTACCAAAATTCAAGGTTACCAACGTGATGTCAAACAACTCCGTGTGGCGGCCTATTGTCGAGTTTCCACTGATAATATCGAACAACTTGAAAGTCTTGAAAATCAGCGTTCCCATTATCAAAAGTACATTAACAACCACCCCAATTGGGAGCTGGCTAAGATCTACTATGATGAAGGCATCTCTGGAACTAAATTAACCAAGCGCAATGCCCTAAAAGAACTGCTGACAGATTGTCGTAATCACCGGATTGATCTTGTAGTTACCAAGTCAATCAGCCGTTTATCGCGGAACACAACTGACTGTCTGGAAATCGTTCGAGAACTGCAGCAATTAAATATCCCAATCATCTTTGAGAAGGAACACATTAATACCGGAGAGATGGCCAGTGAATTATTCTTGTCCATCTTCAGCAGCCTTGCCCAAGACGAATCCCACTCGACGGCAGGTAATTTGCGTTGGGCGATCAGGCAACGATTTGCTAGTGGTAAGTTCCACGTATCTTCAGCACCCTATGGCTATTCAATTAAAGATGGCAACTTAGTCATCAACCATACTGAAGCCAAGACTGTACGACAAGTCTTTCAACGCTTTTTAAGTGGCATATCAGCCAGCCAAATAGCTAAAAAATTAAATCAAAAGCAGGTGCCGACAAAGCGTGGCGGACAATGGCGCAGCAACACTGTGATCAATATTTTACGAAATATCAATTACACCGGTGACATGCTTTGCCAGAAAACCTACCGTGACGATCAATATCACCGTCACTTTAATCAAGGCGAAATAACCCAATACCTAATTGAGGATCATCACCCAAGTCTGATTAATCATAGATCTTACCATCGGGCTCAAGTATTGATTAAGGAAGCAGCACAAAAGCACCACATTGAAGTTGGTAGCCATAAGTATCAACAACATTATCTTTTTTCTGGAAAGATCACCTGCGGCTATTGCGGTACAGTTTTCAAGCGACAAACGAGGCCGCATAAAATCTGCTGGGCCTGCCAGCAACATTTGAAGTCAGCTCAACAGTGTCCAGTTAAAGCAGTCAGTGAAAAAAGTTTGGAAGCTGCCTTCTGCAATATAATAAATAAGCTAGTTTACAGTGAGAAGTTCTTACTGCGGCCATTGTTAGAAGGCCTGAAAGAAGAATCTAATGCCAATAGCGATGGTCAACTGATTTCTTTAACTAAGCAAATCAAAACAAATGACCACAAAGCTGAAACGCTCACCGAATTGATGCATGCCAGCTTACTAGATAAAGCGATCTACGTCAACCAAACTGCGAAGCTCGAACAAGATACCTATCAATGTCGGGAGAAGATTAAACAGCTTAATGGTCAAAATACTGATTCAGCAAATAACTTTGAGGATGTTCGTGCCTTGTTGCGTTGGTGCCAGCAAGGCCAAATGCTAACAGAATTTGACGGCACCCTATTTCAGGAATTTGTCCGACAGGTGGTGGTAAACAGTTCAAACGAAGCAACTTTTAAATTGAAGTGCGGACTGTCACTACCCGAAAAGCTGAATAAAGCCGCTACTATTGAGAAACACTTTTACCGTGACATCATCAAACAACGTTACAACGATCCAATCAAACAAGCAGAATATTTGTACAGTATTATCGAGAGTGAAGGTGATTTAATTGGGTAAAGTGAGGATTATCCCCGCTCATCAGCAAAAAGGCAATAGCGTTCAACCGCAAAAAAATAGACTACCATTTGAACAGCTCCGAGTGGCGGCCTACTGCAGGGTTTCGACTGATTATGATGAACAAGCCAGTTCATATGAAACTCAGGTGGCTCACTATAAAGAACTAATTCAAAAAGAACCAACCTGGGAGTTTGCAGGTATCTACGCCGATGATGGAATCTCAGGGACTAACACTAAGAAGCGGGAACAATTTAATCAGATGATTGCAGCCTGCAAAGCCGGTAAAATTGACCTGATCGTCACTAAATCAATTAGCCGGTTTGCTCGAAATACCATTGATTGTTTGAAGTATATCCGAGACTTAAAAGCCATCAATGTGGCCATCTTCTTTGAAAAAGAGAACATCAACACCATGGATGCCAAAGGTGAGGTGCTGATTACCATCATGGCTTCTCTTGCCCAGCAAGAAAGTGAATCCCTATCGCAAAACGTTAAAATGGGAATCCAGTACCGCTACCAACAAGGTAAGGTCTTCGTCAACCATAATCATTTTCTCGGCTATACCAAGGACGCTCAGGGTAATCTGGTAATTGAACCGGAAGAAGCTAAAGTCATCAAACGGATCTTCTATAGTTATCTAAACGGGATGAGTATGAAGCAAATCGCGGACTCACTCAAAGCTGATGGTATTTTAACTGGTGGTAAAACAAAGAACTGGCAATCCAGCGGTGTTTCAAAAATTCTAAAGAATGAGAAATACATGGGTGATGCTCTATTGCAAAAGACTTACACTATTGATTTTCTGAGCAAGAAACGCGTCAAGAATAACGGTATCATGCCTCAATACTATGTAGAAAACGACCATCCCGCGATTATTCCCAAGCCGGTATTCATGCAAGTCCAGCAGCTCATCAAACAACGACAAAACGGGATCACTACTAAGAATGGTAAGCACCGGCGACTTAACGGCAAATATTGTTTCTCCCAAATAGTCTTTTGTGGAAAATGCGGCGACATTTTTCAACGAAATATGTGGTACCGACCAGAAAAGGTAGCAGTCTGGCGTTGTGCTAGTCGAATAAAGCGAAGCAAAACCGGAAGGCGATGCATGATTAGAAATGTCAAAGAACCACTGCTAAAGGAAGCCACTGTAGAAGCCTTTAACCAGCTCATTGAAGGACACGAGTTAGCTGGCAAACAGATCAAGACTAACATTATGAAGGTCATCAAAAATTCTAAAGGACCTACCCTTGATCAACTCGATAAGCAACTGGAAGAGGTCCAAATGCAGCTAATCCAGGCCGCCAACCAGCATCAAAATTGCGATGCCCTCACCCAGCAAATCATGGATTTACGAAAGCAAAGAGCAAAGGTGCAAAGCCGTGAAGCTAAACAGCAAGCAAAACTACACAGCATTGATGAAATCAACAAACTGATCGAATTCCACAAATATGGCTTAGTGGACTTTGATGAGGGTTTGGTTCGTCGCCTAGTAGAAAAAATCACCATCTTCAAACGCTACATGGAGTTCAAGTTCAAAGATGGTGAAGTAATTAGAGTTAATATGTGAAAACTTGGGATATTCAGCACTCACTTATTTGAGTTGGGTGCTGTTTTTAGATTGTAGTTTTTTAATTTGGCAGATTGCAAGAAATAACAGCCCGATGAAAAGAACTAATTTTAATATTCAAGTACTGGGGTTCTTACTTCATAGCAGGCAGTCAAAATTCATTAAACCAGCGTCGCACCCAGTGAATTCTTAAAATGGTCAAGCGCCCACTCCTGACCATGCTTGGTAAAGGTGGCGACCCCCTTAACCGGAATCGTAATCTGGTAGTTCAAATTATAGGCAGCAATTGCGGTGTGAAGGACACAGATATCGGTGCAAACACCTGCAATCCACAAGTTATCAATTTTTCGTTCCCGCAGGTAGTTATCAAGATTAGTATTTTGAAATGATGAATAGCGGTTCTTATTAAACTGGTAAACCCGGTCACTGGCCTGATGTTGTTCAAACCAGTCATTAACCTTGCCGTATAGCTGTTGACCAGGCGTACCGACCACGTTATGTGGCGGGAAGAGTTTAGCTTCTGGACTAAATCGGTCCCCACAATGGGCATCAGTCGGGAAAATTACGTAGTCGCCATTTTGGTAAAAACGGTTGGCCAGCTGAACCAAATAATCTTCTAATTCATGCGCTGGCTTGCCACAAGTAAGCGCACCATTGTCAGCGACAAAATCGTTTGTATAATCAATAATTAATAATGCTTTAGTCATTGCTAACTCCTTATTTTTGTGCCTCATCAACCAGCTTTTGTTGCAAGTCAGCTAACCGCTTGGTTAAATAAACCGGGAAGCGGTCCGGATTAAGCAACCGCTTAGTAGCCGCCGGCAGCTGTGCTAATTCGGTCTGCGCAAAATGCTGGATGGCAAAAGTGTCGGTTTCAATTGGCGCCGCTTTTTCCAGTGTCAAAACTTGCTTAAGCAGTGGCTTAGCAATGAAGTCGGTTAGAATCACTTTATTCCGGGTGACGTGAACGTCAGCATTGATTGCCGCAATTTCGGTTCCAATCTGCTCGTCAGCCAGGGCAATTACATCGGCAACAGCGTGTTGGGGATCATGCTTATCGTAGAGCCGGTAAACCTGCTTATTCCCAGGGAGCGTAATCTTTTCGCGACTATTACTAATCTTGATCTTTGGCACCCATTTGCCATCATTTTCTAGTGCCGACATTTTATAAACACCGCTTAATACTGGACTTGATGAACTGGTAATTAGTCGATCACCGATCCCAAAGTTATCCAGTGGTGCCCCTTCATCAAGCAATGACTTAACAATGTGGGCATCAAGGGCGTTTGAAGCAGTAATCTTAGCGTTGGTAAAACCAGCCTCGTCCATCATCTTCCGGGCCTTGGTTGCCAACTGGGTAATATCACCAGAATCGATGCGGATACCAACCGGTTCGTGGCCAGCTGCCCGCAATTCCTTAAAGACTTTAATTGCGTTCGGTACCCCAGAGTTAACCACATCGTAGGTATCAACTAACAGGGCAGCATTGTCAGGGTAAATTTTTGCCCAGGCACGAAAGGCCGTTAATTCATCAGGAAAGCTTTCAATCCAAGCGTGGGCCATCGTCCCCGCCACCGGAAGGTTAAACCGCTTTGCAGCTAGCACATTGGAGGTACTACTGCACCCACCAATAATGGCAGCCCGCGCACCATATATTGCGGCATCAGGCCCCTGCGCCCGTCGTGCACCAAATTCCATTACTGGGCGTCCGCCAGTAACGCTGGTGATCTGCCATGCCTTCGTTGCAATCAATGATTGGTGGTTAATGATGTTTAAGATCAGGGTTTCGAGAAGTTGGACATCAATTAGTGGACCACTAATACTAAGGATTGGTTCCTGTGGGAAGACTGGCGTGCCTTCTGGGATTGCCTTAATTGAGCAGCGGTTGTGAGCTGCCGTCAGGTAAAAGAGAAACTCGTCACTAAAGTGGTTAAGGGACCGCAGATAAGCAATGTCATCAGTTGAAAAGTGCCAGTTCTTAACTTCATCAATTACTTGCATCAATCCAGCACTAATCACAAAACTGCCATCATCGGGCGCCTTACGGTAAAAGACGTCGAAGCGCGCCTGCTTATCGTGGGGAAGCGTTTGATAATAACCGTTGGCCATTGAAAACTCATACAGATCGGTTAATAATTCATGCTTCATTATTAAACAACTCCTAACAAATTTAGGTAAAAAATACTTTAACTACTGCAAAAAAATAAAAGTATATTGAACTTTTATTATCACTGATTGTAGCACTTTTATTTTTAGACGCAAGGTAGTACCAGTTTAAATAACTTTGGTGGCCGGCCTGACCGCTTTGTTGCGGCGGTACCAACTTCCTTAAACAGTTTTTGGTGGGTCTTTTTAAAATTAGAATTATCAATTTGATCGACCGTTGTTTGGCGGAAAGTAGCATAAACTTCGCGGGCTTGCCGAAGGGTAAAAGTCGGTCCTAAGATCTGTAAAATGGTTGGCTGGTAGTCCAGTTTATTTTTAATTCGTACAATGGCCGTATTAATAATTTGGTGGTGGTCAAATGCTAGCGCCGACCCTGCAGCCAAACTCAAAACTAAGTCACCATTTTGCAAGATAAACTTTCCGTGGTCAAAGTTAAGACTAAACCACCCGACTTCGGTTGCTCCGTACCCGGCCCTCAGTTGCGGCATTGTCGGTAAGAAAGTCATGTAGGCAATCGCCAAGGCCCGCTCACCGCTTACCCGGTCGGGATCGGTGAAGGTTGCCAACTGTTCGGTAGCACTGTTTGATAGACGAACACCAATTTTATCCTTAATCAGGCGGATACAGGCAACGTCAGCACTTTCATCCCGCCGCAATAGGGTTTCTGGTAAAGCCCAGTGGCCCTCAAATGGCGGATAAGCCCGTTTAACCAGCAGGACTTGTGGTAAATGGGTCAGGGGATTAAAACTCCAAATAACATTTGCAATCGTAATTAGCGGACGCGCAACAACTTTGTCAGCCATCTCTTTCACCTCATAAAATATTATAGCGCAATCAAGAATCACAATAATAAAAAAAGCCAAGGTGGCTTAGTCTAGTTCTCCAAATTCTCTTCATCCTTACCCATTGACAAAGAGCCCAAATTTTCGATATTCTAACCGAATTAGCATAAATTCAATATTATTTTTGTTAACTCAATCCTTAGTACCAAACTGACCGATTCGTACATACCACAAACGCTACCATATCAACGCTCACCTCTACTTCCACTACCCTAATCGACACGACCTGCCAAACTGGACCTTCGTCTACTCGACTATCGAAATAGGACATAGAACACTCGACCCGCCAGCTTCAAATAGAAAAAGTGTACTAATTCCAATCATTCTGAAAGAAAAAAGTACACTTTTAATCATCCGTAAATGCCGCCATGACGCGGTTTATGAGCTATTTTTCTGTGCATTCAAGGACCGTAACACTCTCAACATGCGTCGTCTGTGGAAACTGGTCAACTGGCTGAATTGGTTTCGTCACATGGTATCCTTGCTCAGCAAAACGTTGGATATCACGAACTAAAGTTGCAGGATTACAGCTAACATAAATCACCTTTTGTGGTGCCATCTTACCAGTCGCCTCAATCAACGATTCCGCTAATCCTTTGCGTGGTGGGTCAACAATCACGACATCTGGCTTTAAGCCATCTTCTTGCCACTTGGCGAATTGCTCTTCCGCCTTGTTAACAACGAATTTAGCATTCTTAATCCCGTTTCGTTTAGCGTTGTGCTTGGCATCATCAATCGCTGCGGGAACAATTTCAACCCCGTAAACCTGTTTAGCATGCTTGGCGGCGGCTAATGAGATGGTCCCAATTCCACAGTAAGCGTCAATGACTGTCTGGCTACCATCTAAGCCGGCATTTTCAATGGCCGTTTGGTAAAGACGTTCGGTTTGTTGCGGATTAACTTGGTAGAACGATAATGGTGAAATAGCAAAATCAATGCCGAGCAATTGGTCATGAATTTCATCGGTACCCCAGAGCGTTTTATTCTTGTCACCAAGTAACCGATTAGTTTTCTTGTCATTGATATTCTGAACGATGCTCTTTACTTCGGGTACACCTGCTACGATGCCATCAACGATTTGTTCTGCCATTGGCAACCGCTTTGTATTGGTGACCAATACTACCATGACTTCATGACTATAGTAACCGCGACGCACCATAACAGTTCGGATAACGCCCTTACCAGTTCGTTCATCGTATGGTGTTACATGGTACTTCCGTAATAAGTCACGAACCACAATAATTGCCTGATCGATGGCTGGATCTTGAATATAGAAGTCTTCAATTGGCACAAGGGTATGACTCCCCCGCTTGTAGAAACCAGTTTCTAATTGACCACGAACCGTCTTTACCGGCACTTGAGCCTTATTGCGGTAATGGTACGGTTTGTCCATCCCCATCGTTGGCAAGACTTCAATCTCATCAAGATGGGCCTTAGCTAGCAATTCAGCGATTTGGTGTTGCTTAAATTTTAATTGGGCTTCATATTTAAGGTGACCAAGCGGCGCAATCCCGGTCTGGATATATTTCTTGTCCTTAACATCAACTCGGTCCGAACTCTTCTTTTGCCATACCGTTACCCGGCCCCAAGCAAAGTGACTGGCAACTTTTGTAATACAGACAGTGATCTCTTCTCCTGGCAAAGCATTTGGAACAAAGACTGGGAAGTCAGCAATCTTCACAACTCCATTACCCTCATAAGTCAGATCAACTACCTTAGCGGGGTACTCTTCATTTTTGTGTACTGGAATATTTAATTTCAACGTTATTCCTCCATTAATTTTAACGTAATAAACTTTCCCTATTATAACAGAATAAACGGTCACCTTCCCAATTAAGGAAGCTGACCGTTTTATTCTTGCATACAATGCGTTTCTAGAAAATGAGCAATTCTTAGCATCTCTTCTTCAGTATCATCAGCTATAGTTATTTGAATCATAAATGCTTCACCCTCATCTGCACTCAATTTCAATGTCCACCCGTTCTTTCGTAGAAATAATAATAGACAGAGGTAGGCAGTTCTTTTATTACCGTCAATAAAAATATGTTTTTTTGTTATTTTCTGAACGATATAAGCTGCTTTTAGCCAAAGCGATGGATATAATTCACGGTTAAACACTATCATCCGTGGTTGTTCAATGATAATCGATAAACCTTCAGGATACTGAATACCTCTAAAACTTTGCCCCGTTCGCGCCAATACCTGTTGATTCACCATTATAATTTCTGCTTTAGTTAAGTAGTTCATTTATCCTTTAACCGTTCCATTAGTTCTTTATTCTCATCAAACAATTGGTTGATCATTGCTAATGTTTTATCGTCAACATGTTCTTTTTTCTTAAAAGTTATTGTTTGTCCGTCTGGTGATATTCTTTTTTCATATTCATCACCTGGTTCAGCATGCATTTTTTCTTTATCACGCTTGGTTAAACGGAGACCAAAAGAATTCCCTGCCTTAAAGAACTTCGAGCTTTTACTTAATTCTTGCATCTTATCACCTCGTAACTACATTATATCATATTGTAATTACGCTTTTGCCAAAATAAACGGCTAACTTCCCATTTTAGGACGCTAGCCGTTCAACTATTTAATTTTGCTTTTCTTCGTGATCCTTAATGTCATCAACACTCTTCACGAAGTCTTGTTCAACCCGCTTAAAGTCATCAGAAACCGTAATGGCATCATCAGGAATTTCATCAAGATTAGCAACAACTTCAATGTGTTGCTTCAGGTCATGAAATTTCATTGGTGCATCGCCACCATATTCACCATCAAGATTAACCATTAAGCGATCATCCTTATTTAGTGGAATTACTTCAATATCGGTTGCTTTCTCATAGATAATTCGTGGGTCATCTAAATGCTTTCCTTGCAAGGCTTTTGCCATCAGACTCAACATATCAATCATGTTCGTCTTCTTCACGATAATCATCGTAAACTTACCGTCGTCAAGAGAAGCATCGGGAACGATTTGTTCAAAACCACCAACTGAATTTGTTAGGGCAATCATGAACATCGTTGCGCTACCCCGATATTCTTTGCCATCGTACTTAATCTGCATTTCAATTGGCTTGATCCGCGGAATAAGTTCTGCACCCTTAGCAAAGTAAGCAGCATAACCGAAGAGGGATTTCATTTGAGAAGGAACCTCATAAGTTAATTCAGTCATCGTTCCCCCGGCAGCAATATTCATAAAGTAATTCTCGCCTGCTTTACCAATATCAATTTTGAATTTCTTATTTTTCTTCAAAATCAACTTAGCTGCGGCAATCGGATCATCACGGGGAATCCGTAATGCTCGCGCGTAGTCGTTGGTCGTTCCAGCAGGAATAATTGCCAAGGTTGGCCGATGCTCTAATCCGGCAATCCCGTTAATTACTTCATTGAGGGTTCCATCACCACCCGCGGCAACAATCAGGTCAAAGCCTTCCTTAGCTGCTCGAGTGGCCTCATTCTTCGCCGAATCAGGTGCTGGCGTTGTAGCAAAAGCACTAGTTTCATAACCAGCTTTTTCATAGATTGAAAGAATATCAACCAGATCGCTCCGAAACGTTTCACGACCAGAAGTAGGATTATAAATTATCCGGGCACGTTTTCGCACGGTCATCCCTCCAAACTACTTAGCGTTTAATGACTTCATCAACAACTTAGTAACAACTTGTGGGTTAGCCTTACCACGAGTTTGCTTCATGATTTGACCCATTAAGTAACCAACAGCCCGATCCTTACCGTTCTTAAAGTCTTCAATTGACTGTTCGTTGTTTGCTAAGACATCATCAACGATTGGTTGCAATTGAGCTGGGTCAGATAATTGAACTAAACCGTGTTCCTTAGCGTAAGCACTTGGTTCTTCACCATCCAGAATTCCCTTGAAGACTTTCTTTGCCATCTTGGATGAAATGGTGCCATCTTCAATCAACTTAACCATTCCGGCCAAGTTAGCTGGGGTTAGCTTAGTATCAGGTAGGTCAACCTGCTTATCATTCAAGTAGGAGTTTACATCGTTCATTAAGTAGTTAGCAACCCGCTTTGGATCGCCACCATCCTTAACCGCTTCTTCAAAGAAGTCCGACATTTCCTTCGTCTGAGTTAAGACCATCGCATCGTAATCAGTTAAACCTAGATCCTTAACATAGTGCGCCCGCCGTTCACCTGGCATTTCAGGCATTTCGGCTTCAATTTCGTCAATCCACTTTTGATCAACGTTTAAATCAGGAATATCTGGTTCTGGGAAGTAACGGTAGTCATCGGAACCTTCCTTTGTCCGCATTGAAATTGTTTCACCAGTAGCTTCATCGTACCGTCGTGTTTCTTGGGCAATATGACCGCCTGAAAGCAAGACATTTTGGTGACGCTTTTGTTCGAATTCCAATGCCTTCCGAACATAGTTAAAGGAGTTGATGTTCTTCATTTCGGTCTTGGTACCAAACTGGTCAGAACCAACCGGACGAATGGAGATGTTAGTGTCGACACGCATTGAACCTTCTTCCATCTTCACATCAGAAATCCCAGTAAACTGGATCCGTTGACGAAGAGCTTCCAAGTAAGCAACTGCTTCTTCAGGTGAAGCAATATCCGGCTTAGAAACAATTTCAATTAATGGTGTTCCTTGACGGTTTAAGTCAACATATGAATACTTGCTGGTGTGGGTGTTCTTACCAGCATCTTCTTCAATATGCATTTCTTCAATCCCAATCTTTTTCTTCTTACCATCAACTTCAATCTCGATCCAACCGTCATGAGCAATTGGTGTTTCTGATTGAGTAATCTGGTAAGCCTTTGGGTTATCTGGGTAGAAGTAGTTCTTCCGGTCAAAGTGCATGTGACGAGCAATTTGGGCATGAAGAGCCAGACCAGCCATAATTCCATCACGAACAACACCCTTGTTCAAGGTTGGCAAAACACCAGGGTAACCCCAGTCAATCACGTTAGTATTTCTGTTAGGTTGGTCACCATATTCTACTGGTGATGGACTGTAAATTTTTGAATTAGTCTTCAATTCGACGTGGACTTCTAGCCCAATCGTTGTTTCAAAGTTCATCTTAGTTTTGACCTCCTAACTTAGGTGCCTTCTTGTGAACATCAGTAGTTTGTTCAAAGACATAAGCAGTGTTGTAGACTGTTTGTTCATCAAATGGCTTCCCAATGATTTGCAAGCCAACTGGCATGCCGTTCTTTGCTGAGAAGCCAGCTGGAACTGACATTGCGGGAAGACCAGCCATGTTAACAGGAACGGTCAAGACATCGTTCATGTACATGGTTTGCGGATCATCAACTTCGGCACCAATCTTGAATGCTGTTGAGGCACCAGTAGCACCAAGAATAACGTCATGATCCTTAAAGACATTGTCAAAGTCTTGAGCAATTAGATGACGAACTTTAGCGGCCTTGTTGAAGTAAGCATCATAGAACCCAGCTGAAAGGGAGAAAGTTCCCAACATGATCCGCCGTTTAACTTCTTCACCAAAGCCTTCAGTCCGTGAACGAACGTAAACATCTTCAATGTTCTTAACATCTTGTGCCCGGAAGCCATACCGAATCCCATCATACCGTTGAAGGTTTGATGAGGCTTCAGATGAAGCTAAAATGTAGTATGCGGGAACACCGTACTTGGTATGTGGCAATGAAACTTCATCAATAATGGCACCAAGTGATTCAAGGTGATCAAGAGCATTCTTAATTACTTCATGAACATCATCGTTAATTCCCTCGAAGTATTCCTTAGGAACGGCAATCCGCAATCCCTTAACATTGGTGTCATCATTTAATTGAGCTGCCCAGTTAGGAACTTCCTTCAGAGATGAAGTCATGTCGTGTTCATCATTGCCACTAATCATTTGGGTTAACAATGCGTTGTCCTTAACTGTTCGCGTTAACCAACCAACCTGGTCAAAACTTGAACCAAAGGCAATAATTCCCCAACGAGATACCCGGCCATATGTTGGCTTCATTCCAACAATTCCGTTAAATGAAGCTGGCATCCGAATGGAACCACCAGTATCAGTCCCCAACGCACCAAGGACATCCCCAGCAGCAACTGCGGCAGCAGAACCACCTGAAGAACCACCAGGAACCCGGGTAAGGTCCCATGGGTTATGTGTTGTGAAGAATGCCGAATTTTCAGTTGATGAACCCATGGCGAATTCGTCTAGGTTTGTCTTCCCCACATTAATGAAGCCGTTATTATTTAGCTTTTCAACAACCGTTGCATCATAAACAGGGTTAAAGTTTTCCAAAATTTTAGATGCTGCGGTAGTTTTCAATCCCTTGGTTAGGATGTTATCCTTAACTGCCAACGGAATTCCGGCAGTTAATTGATCTTCACTGATTCCTTGTTGATCAACTTCAGCAGCCTTCTTCAATGCTGCTTCTTCGTTTAAGGTAATGAAGGCCTTTACTTGATCTTCATTTTTCTTAATATGATCAAAGGTTTCTTTCGTTAATTCGGTTGCACTGATCTTTTTGTTCTTCAAATCATCATGCAGCTGACTTAAGTCGGTTTGATAGAAATCCATTATTCGCCGTCCTCACTTTCATCGATGATTGCAGGAACTTTAATGTACCCATCATCAGTATCAGGAGCGTTATTAAGCAATGCATCAGTCTCTTCTTTAGAGCTCTTAACTGCCTTGTCCTCACGCATAACATTTTCCCGATCTGAAGCTGAAGTCATTGGTTCAACACCCTCGGTATCAACATTAGTGAGGTCTTCAAACATATCAATAATGCTTCCTAATTGAGTGGTAAACTTGGTAAGTTCTTCATCTTTAAATTCCAACTTAGCAAGTTCAGCAACGTGTTCTACTTGTTGCTCAGTGATCTTACTGGCCATTCTCTCTACCTCTTTTCCAGTAATTATGGCTTAAATATAGTACATACATTTTATAATTTTAGCACAGAATACTAATGGTTTTAACTATTCATCCTTAAATATTCAAGTGAAAAGAAAGTGTTTCATAATTGATGAAGAAGTGAAACTTCATGTTATGAAACACTTAATTTTATTATTTAGTTAAATGTGTTCGCCGTGACCGCAACTTCCGTCTAATGCAACATAGTCGAAATTCGTTCAGCCTAAGCTCCCTCAAGCTATCTCGGCTACATGGTCAAAACGTGTTCGCCAGGAACTTGCTAGGGCTAGCAAACTCCTTCCTAGGCGTTTCCGCCTTTGTCAGGAGAAATTGCTAGCCTTCCGCAAGTCCTTTGCTGGCTCACACTCTAGTTTTTAATACGAATCAAACACGTGGCTTTGGAATTTGTCGGAGCCGGAATTACGGTAAACAACGGCTTGCATTTCGGAACTAGATTGAATCTTAATATCGATTGGAATTCCGCTTGGCAAGTATTTTCTTGCGGCACGAACAATGTATTGGGTAAAGCTAGTAATTTCAGTTTGACTGTAGAATTGCGTGGTAATCGTAATATGCATTCCAGTCAATGAACTACCGTTATACTGCGCTTGAGCAGTTACACCGCTTAAGTTAGGGAAGAAACTTTGCACCTGACTCTTAAAGTTAGAGAAACTATCGTTGTCCGACTGGTCAGACTTGGTTTCCTGATCAGTTCCGTTAGCCTTTGGTAATACAGCAGTCCGGTAATCAAGCTTATGCCAACTGCTAATCTTGTTTCCATTATTCTTACTATAAGCAAAGAAGCTTCCACCAACTAAACTGTCATCTGGTGCCTGCTTATATAGGGCAATCACAATCGGAACATTCCGTAATTCTTTTTTCTTCCGCAACCGGGTTAAGACCTTTTGCGCAGCAATTTCACCCTGACGCTTAACCTCAGCATCGCTAATGTTCTTAGTATAGTTTGGTCCATCGGTCTTCTTCTGGTAATTATATTCGGAATTAATCCCAATCCCGATAGTAACACCATGAAGTTTCATTGAATTACCGCTTTCCTGCATGTAATCCTGTTCTTCAATTTGCTGAATGTACTCTGGATTCGGATCACTCTTCTTCCCTTCAGCAGGGTTGAGCCCTTCCGGATTACTCTTACTCTTCCGTCCTAACCAATTCTCTACTGTACTAGTATCAAGATATTGACCTTCTTGGAAGATATAATTTTTGGTTGAGAAAACCCGTTTTGATACTTGAGTTAAGCCACTTTCAAAGCTTTTAAGGTTATAGGGATTACTATTTTGACTAACATTTACCCCGCGCGCCTTACTCGTCTTATAGTGACCGTCCTTAATAACTCCCTGATAAGTTCCGCTTAGCGAGCCAGTAGTACTATAATCTTTTGATGACTTATGACCAAATCCGCATGAAGTCAAGACAAGCGTTGACATCAAGAGGGCAATCCCAACAGTCAATTTTTTCACTTTATTCTTCAACGTTTATTGTTCCTCCTTCATTGCCTGGCTAAAGCGTTGTTCATCCCAAACATCAACTCCAAGATCCTGAGCCTTACTGAGTTTGCTTCCTGCTTTTTCTCCGGCAATGACAATATCAGTCTTTTTCGAAACACTGCCTGTTACTTTAGCACCATGGGCCTCTAACCAGTCTTTTGCTTCTGTCCGAGTCATTTCTACTAGTTTTCCAGTTAAAACAACTCGTTTACCATTCCAGTCGCTTGATTCATCGACTGAAGTAGTTGTGCCAAGATAGGTAAAATTGAGACCGGATTGACGAAGCTCTTCAATTAATGACTGAACCTGTTCATTGGCAAAGTATGTTTCCACACTTTCACCAATTGTCGGGCCGATCCCATCAACAGCGGAAATCTCATCAGCATTAGCTTCCATTAGTCGATCTAAATCATTAAAGTGGGCCATAATCAAACGTGCTGCTTTAGCACCAACATGACGGATACCAAGTCCGAATAAAAGGCGCTCGACAGAATTATTACGACTATTATTGATCGATGTCAATAAGTTTGTCGCTGATTTTTCACCAAATTTATCTAAAGTTAATAATTGATCTTCCGTTAAGGCATAAAGTCCAGCGACATCGTGAATCAGCTTCTTATTCCATAACTGTTCAATAATCTTGGGCCCGAGACCGCCAATGTCCATCGCATTTCGTGAAGCAAAATGTGCTAACCCCTCTTTAATTTGTGCTGGACACATTGGATTGATGCACCGAAGAGCGACTTCATCATCAAGGTGAACCAGTTTAGAACCACACGCTGGACATTCTGAAGGAATTTGGTACGGTTCACTATTTGCAGGTCGTTTGCTTAAATCAACTTTAGAAATTTCGGGAATGATATCGCCAGCCTTGTGAAGATAAACGGTATCGCCTAACCTAACATCCTTTTCCTTTAAGTAGTCAGGATTATGAAGGGAAGCACGACTAACTGTTGTCCCAGCCAATTGAACCGGATCCATTACAGCAGTCGGCGTTACATTCCCTGTTCGGCCAACAGTCCATTCGATATCACGGATAATTGTCGGCTGTTCTTCTGGAGGAAACTTGTAGGCAATCTCCCAGCGAGGTACCTTAACGGTATTTCCGAGCGCTTCTTCAGTCTCAAGATCATTAACCTTCTCCACAATTCCGTCAATTCCGTAGGCTAACTGATCACGTTTAGCCGTGTATTCATTAATGTAATCTTCTATTTCTTGGCGATTATGAACAACCCGGTTATGCGGATTAACCTTAAAGCCAAGCTCTCGCATCCTATCTAAAGCCTCTGCTTGAGTTGTAACTCCCAGCTTTTGATATTCAGGAACATAGTACATAAATGTGTCTAAGTCACGTTTGGCCGTAACAGTAGGATCTAACTGTCTGAGACTCCCTGCGGCTGCATTGCGGGGATTAGCAAAGATCGACTGACCATCAGCCTCACGTTGAGCATTTAACTTAGCAAATGACTCTTTAGGCATATAACATTCACCACGAAATTCAACAGAAAGTGGTTCGGGAAGCTCACGCGGTACTGATTTGATCGTCTTTACGTTTTCAGTCACATCTTCCCCAATATTACCATTGCCCCGAGTCGAACCTTGAACTAGCTTCCCGTTCTCATAAACAAGTGACAACGATAAGCCATCGATCTTTAATTCAAGGTTATATTCTGGCTCAACATCAACGTCGCGATTTTCTTGCTGGCGATGGTTAAAGTCCATTAGCTCTTCAATTGAGAAGACATCCCCCATTGACAGCATCGGGATCTCATGTTGAACCTTCGTCAGCTGACTTTCAGCTTCACCACCAACTTGCTGTGTTGGTGAATCCGGCGTTTGCAATTCGGGAAAGCGTTGTTCAATTTGAACAAGTCGTTGATATTGACGATCATAAACATAGTCTTCCACAGTAGGACTATCCTGTTCATAGTATTCTTTCCCCCATTGAGCAATTTGCTTTCGTAATGGAGCAATTTCTTTTTTTGCCTGATCCAGTGTTAATTGTGCAACCGGGATTGATTGATTATCCATTTTATTGGCCTCACTTTAATTAATCAGTAACCTTCTTAATGGGAGCAAAACTAGCTAACAGCCGCTTAACTCCCTGTTGAGGGAAGGCAATGTCAAGTTCCTTATCGTTACCGTTTCCGCTAACTTTAACAACAGTTCCTTCGCCCCACTTCTTATGGGTCACCTTATCACCAGTCTTCCAGGAAACTTGATCAGCTCCTGTTCCAGTATTAGTCACTGGCTTTACTCGCTTCCCCGCACTTCGGTATTGACGACGTTGCTTCTGTTCTCGATAAGTAGTTGCAGTAGCAGCCTCACCACCAAATGGTAATTTCTGTCCTCCAAGACGATCGGCAGGTTGATCATTTTCAAACTTAAGCAAGTCGGGATTAATCTCTTCAACAAACCGAGATGGCTGGTTTCGCTGAATTCGTCCGTAAAGGAGTCGCGAAAAGGCATTCGTTAAGTAAAGCTTTTTCTTTGCTCGGGTAATACCAACATACGCAAGCCGCCGCTCTTCTTCCAGTTCATCATCTTCTAAAATTGCCCGAGAAAGCGGAAAGATCCCTTCTTCCATCCCTACAAGAAAGACTACTGGGAATTCTAGCCCTTTAGCAGCATGGAGGGTCATTAACGTCACTGCTGGTGCTTGTTCATCGACGTCATCCTGATCAGAAACCAAGGCAAGATCAGCAAGGAAGTTGGTAATCTTTTGGATGTTATTATCATCGTCATCCTTATGCTGCTCGTCGTATTCTTGGGTAACTGATTTAAATTCATCGAGGTTTTCACGCCGAGCCTGTGCTTCAAGGCTCTTATCCTGTTCAAGCGCTTTGTTGTAACCACTCTTATCCAGGATTTCTTCCGTTAAATCAGTTAAGTTTAGAAATTCCGCTTGCTTAGTTAGGTTACGCATCAACTGACCAAATTCGTCAATTTTGACCCGTGTTCGTGCGGAAATGTTATTGGCAATATCAACATTTTCTGCTGCTTCAAGAAGTGACCAGTTATTATCATTAGCAAATTCCCGCAAATGATCAACACTGGTCATCCCAATTCCTCGCTTAGGAGTATTAACCACTCGTTCAAAACTCATTGAATCTTGAGGATTAACAATTAATGTCAAGTAGGCTAGAATGTCCCTAATTTCTTTCCGGTCGTAGAATTTATGACCACCAACCATAGTGTAAGGTACACTACTCTTTAAGAAAGTTTCTTCGATCATCCGTGATTGAGCGTTAGTACGGTAAAGAATGGCAAAGTCATTGTACTTATAATTATTCTTTTCTCGCTCCTCCTTAATCTTAGAAACAATAAATTGAGCCTCATCATGTTCATTTTGAGCTCGGTAATAAGAAATCTGATCTCCCTTGCCATTTTCCGTCCATAAATTCTTTTTCTTTCGGTAAACATTATTATCGATCACTTCGTTTGCCGCATCCAAAATTGTCTGTGTTGAACGATAATTTTGTTCCAGCATTACTGTATGTGCTTGTGGATAATCATGTTCAAAGTTTAAAATATTATTCATGTTTGCACCACGCCAACCATAGATGCTCTGATCAGCATCCCCAACAACACAAAGGTTTTTGTATCCCTGGGCAAGCATGTTAACTAACTTATATTGAGCATCGTTGGTGTCCTGATACTCATCAACATGGATGTAGTGGAATTTATCTTGGTAGAATTCCAGAGTCTCTTGATCCCTTTCAAAGAGCTCAATTGTTTTCATAATCAAATCATCAAAGTCTAGGGATTGGTTAGCCTCTAGTTCCCGTTGATAGAGTTTATATGCGCGAGCAACCATATTCTCGAACATGCTATTGGCCTCTTTTGAATAGTCATCAGGGGTTTGCAATGCATTTTTCGCATTAGAGATTGCACTGAGGATACTTCGAGGATCGAATTTTTTGGTATCAATATTTAATTCTGCACAAATTCGTTTCATCAATGTTCGTTGCTCACTGGTATCAGCGATTGTAAATGCTCGGTTATAACCCAGTTTTTCAATATCACGTCGCAGAATCCGTACACAAAGGGCGTGAAATGTGGAAACCCAAATGTCACGGGCACTTTCACCCAAAAGTTTACCAACACGTTCTTGCATTTCTCGTGCGGCCTTATTCGTAAAAGTAATCGCAAGAATGTTCCAAGGAAGCACACCCTTTTCTTCGATCAGATATGCAATTCGATGAGTTAGTACTCGAGTCTTTCCTGAACCAGCTCCAGCCATTACTAAGAGCGGTCCCTCCGTTGTTAAGACTGCTTCGGTTTGCTTATCATTCATGCCGTCTAAAAGTGCTTGACTATTCACGCCTATTTCCATCCTCTCTAAATTTCAGTCGGCTCATATTATACCAAATTTTCAACTTCTTTTGGCTATTTTCGAACATATGTTGCAAAAAAGAAAACTGAGCTTAAGACTTTCCGTGAGCAGTCTCAGCTCAGTTTTTATTTATTTTTCTTGCTCTTCGTTATCTGACTCTGAATTTGGCAATGTTTTATTCCAAACTTCAGTATCATCAACCTGATTTTGTAAAGCATTCAGGTCAGTATCGCCAGTAACCCAAACAAAACCAAGAATTCCTGCTGGATCATCTTTATCCTTATTATTAAAGAACCGGAACTTCCAATTATTCTTAAGGAGCCACTGACGACGAATAGCAACGGCTTGGTAGTTCCGAATAATCATTAATAATGCCGTCTGTAACTGTCTGATAACATGAAGCGGCATCCCAACGCTCGCTCGCAATTGTTGTTCGTATTGATCCACATTTGTCGTGTTGTCATAAACATTAGCAATTGATGTTAACCCTAACTCAATGTTCTTAACATACAGTGTTCCAGTCGAAGTTACATAAAAGTTAACCGAGAAAACACCAGTATATTGAAGTGAATCAGCAACGCTCTTAATAATGCGGTGCATTTCTTGTAACATATCATCCGCAACTTCAGCAGGTGAAGCTACTGAAATTAATTGCCGGTCTTCGTTATATTCCAATTGCGCTAAGGGAAAAATTTCAACTTCGCCGTTAGCGCAAGCAGCAGTTAAGGTATATTCTGCCGTATGATCGATCCACGATTCCAATAGATAGGTTCCTGTATCAATAAAGTCCGCTGCCCTAGTTATGTTAGATTGACGCTTAATCATCATTGATTGTTCGCCAATTCCCCGTTGAATCGGCTTCAAAAGAGCAGGATAACCAATTGAATCAATTGACTGATAAACATCGTCTAATCCGATAACAGTAACATAGGGAGCAATATTAATATTGATTTGATCTAAAAATGCTCGTTCCATTAACCTGTCTTGGACAATTTCCAAGCCGTTAATTCCTTGTGGGATTGCTGCATATTGACCAAGAAAACGAATTACAGTTGAATCAATGTTCGGAGTTTGGTAAATAATAGCATCACAGGCTTCACCAAATTCGGTAAGTTTTTGCTTGTCATTATAAGCACCATCAATTGTAAAGTCTGCCATTTTAGTGATTTCTGGTTGAGAATGATCAACGTAAACGCCAACATTGAATCCCGCTTTTTTAGCAGCTGCAATCATCGCTACTCCATTACGGTTAATTCCAATAATCCCTAAAGTATTACCAGGAAAAATTGTATTACTCATTTAATTCTCCTCTCCACTTCATCATTAATCTTCCATGAAGGTTACTTTACCATCCGCTAATGACTTAATTCGTGCCAGTGACTCAACACGAATACCCCGATCCTTTAACTCTTGCGCGCCGGGTTGGAAACTCTTCTCAATAACAATTCCGGCACCAGCAACGTCAACACCGGCCTGATCAGCAATCTCCAGCATTCCTTCGACTGCCTGACCATTAGCCAAGAAGTCATCAATCATTAAAATCTTATCATTGGCATCGACATACTTTTTAGAAATTGAGATCCGATTAGTAGTCTTTTTAGTATACGAATAAACATCTGCGGTATACATATTTTGATTCAGGGTTAAACTCTTATGCTTACGGGCGAAAATTACCGGAACTTTAAGTTCTAGTCCTGTCATTACAGCAGGAGCAATCCCTGATGATTCAACTGTCCAAACCTTAGTAATTCCTTCATTGGCAAATAACTTTGCAAACTCTTGACCAACTTTAAGCATCAATTTTGGATCAACCTGGTGATTAAGGAAAGCATCCACCTTCAAAACATTTCCTGGAAGAACCGTTCCGTATTGTTCAATCTTCTCTTGTAATTCTCTCATAATATAAACTCCTCTTGATTATTTATCATAATTATATAACTTATATGTCTGGATGACTGAAATAAGCTTCTTGGCATAGTCAGGATCGGTAGCGTAGCCAGATTGCTGCAGAGCCTTTGCTGCTTCTTCATAATTAGTAGCCTTAACAACTCGATCATAATTCTGCCGATTCATGTCAGTTCCATGAAGCATTAACCGAGTATGATCCTTAATTGACTCATCCCAACTACTATAAACACGAAAACGGTCCTTAATGACAATCCATTTACCACCAGTATATTCCTTAGTTGTCATAACTTTTGAATTAGCACCAGTTCCCTTAATTCCGAAGAGATTATGATACTGAGTAGCTAATTTACTGGTACCCCAATTAGATTCAAGAATCGCCTGAGCAATTGTAATTGACGCGTAGACATGGTATGTATTCTGCATTGCTTGAGCCTCTGGAGCCACCTGCTTAATAAACAACTCTTTTGCTTCACGATCTCGCTTCAGCGCAGCCTGTTCGATACGTTGCTGGTTCCAAATTCGGTAAAAGTGATGACCAACATATACACCTAGGAACAATATAATGATAACTAATAGCCACACAAAAATGCTTCCCTGTGATCTTTTCTTCCTCGTTCTTCTCCGCCGCCGTTTTGCCAAAAGCTATGCCTCCCTTATTTTAACTACTAACTATTGATTGTAGCAAAATAAGCCTTGTTTGGGAGAATATTTTAGTATTTTAAATTTAAAAATAAGAAAAGGGCTGGAATTTTCTCCAACCCCCGTTAAACAATATGGTCAAAATCCGCTCCTCAGAAACTCACTGGCATTCCGCAAGTTCTTCACTGAGTTGCGCTTTTCATTCTAGTGGAACTGCATCCCGCCATCAACAATAATTGTCTGTCCAGTAATGTAATTCGAATCAGGACCAGCTAAGAAGCCAACAGCATTAGCAACATCTTCTGGTTCAGAAAGACGTTTCAAAGCAATGTTCTTAGCAAATGTCTGCATTCCCCATTCATCACTCTTACCAGCATTCTTTCCTACTTGATGGGCAATATCAAACATCATTGGTGTCTTAACAATTCCTGGAGCATATGCGTTAACAGTAATACCTTCATCCGCTAAATCACGAGCAGCTACTTGGGTAATTCCTCGAATAGCGAACTTAGTACCAGAATAAAGTGCTAAGTTTGGATTACCAACTACCCCAGCTTGCGAGGTGGCATTGATGATCTTTCCACCATGACCCAACTTATTAAATGCTTGGTGTGCAGCTTGAATTCCCCAAAGGACACCACCAACATTTACTCCATAAACCTTTTCAAATTGTTCAGGAGTAATTGTGTCAATTGGTGTAGTTGGACCAAGGCCAGCATTATTAACAACTACATTTAAATCACCAAAATGATCAACAGTCTTCTTAACCGCAGCAAATACAGCATCACGATCAGAAACATCTGCAACGATTGGTAAGGCTTCACCACCCTTTTCTTCTAATTCCTTAGCAGTTTCTTGTAATTTGTTTTCTTCCAGGGCAACTAAAGCAACAGAAAAGCCATCGTTAACTAACCGTTCTGCAATTGCCTTACCAATACCTTGACTACCACCAGTAACTAAAGCAACACGTTTTGCCATAATTTAGCCTCCTTATATTAGTAAGCGGTTACAACAACTATATTATACGTCTTTTAAATTAAAGATAAAAGAAATACGATTGTGTATGTGTATAAAAAAAGAAGTTGGACAAAAATCCAACTTCTTTTTTTGGAAGCGATAAATCGAATATTAACGCTTACTAAATTGAGCAGCCTTACGAGCCTTCTTAAGACCTGGCTTACGACGTTCCTTCATACGAGGGTCACGAGTCAAGAGACCGGCCTTCTTCAAAGCGTCACGGAAGTCAGGGTCAACTGCGAGTAATGCACGGGCGATACCGTGACGTACTGCACCAGCTTGACCAGAGAAACCACCACCGTTAACGTTAGCTAAAACATCGTATTGACCGTCAGTCTTAGTAACGTTAAATGGTTGGTTAACAATAGCACGTAAGTTGGCAAATGGAATGTAGTCTTCAATTGCCTTGCCGTTCATTGTAATCTTACCAGAACCTGGTACTAAGCGAACACGCGCAGTAGCGTCTTTACGCCGACCAGTACCACTGTATTGAACTTGTTGAGCCAATTCCATTCCCTCCTTAAATTAAGTTAGTAATATCGAGTGCTTCAGGCTTTTGTGCTGCATGGCTGTGATCTTCACCAGCGTATACATGAAGCTTTAAGCCCATCTTACGACCAAGAGAGTTGTGTGGAAGCATACCCTTGATTGAGTGTTCCAATAACTTCTCAGGTTCCTTAGCACGGAAGTCACCAGCAGTCCGTTGCTTCAAACCACCAGCGTAGTCTGAGTGACGGTAGTAAATCTTGTCAGTAGCTTTCTTACCAGTTAACTTAACTTGCGCAGCGTTGATAACAATAACATTGTCACCAGTATCAACGTGTGGAGTGTATGTTGGCTTGTTCTTACCACGCAAAATTGATGCGACGACAGCAGAAAGACGACCCATTGGGACATCCTTTGCATCGACAACGTACCACTTGCGATCAACTTCACCAGGTTTTGCGATGTATGTCGTTCTCACGATTAAGTCCTCCAATTTTGTTTTTCTTTTACATATAATAGTGTACCGAGTTATTAGATGGAAAAGAAATACCAAGTGCTAGTATACCTTGTTACAGCCACTTCGTCAATCACTTTCCCGATCATTCCCGTAATCTACTGAAACTAAATATAGTCCGCTTGCTGGAGCAGTCATTCGAGCTTGTGTCCGATCCTTAGCTGCTAAAACACGTTTAACATCATCAACGGGTCGTTGCTTACTGCCTATTTCTAAAAGAAAAGCTACCATAATGCGAATTTGATTATAGAGAAAGCCATTCCCAGTAAAATCAAAAACGACCTCATTTCTCAGTTCATCTCGTTTAATATCTATTTTATAAACGGTCCGAACGTTGCTTTTAGCTTGACTTCCTGAAGCTACAAAGCTAGTAAAGTCATGTTCACCAATAAAGTCCTTAGCGGCATTTTGCATTAACGTTAAATCTAATGGATATTTAAAGTGTGCTGTATAGTTTCTCTTAAAGGGATCAACAAATTCTCCTTGATCTACACGATAACGATAAGTTTTATTATGAACACTGTACCGAGCGTGAAAATCGCTATCTACTAATTCTGCCTTTTTTATTAGAATATCAAGTGGCAAAATACTATTTAATGCCTTGCGCATTGATTCATTACTCAAGTGATATGGAATATCAAAATGAGCAACCTGATTCAATGCATGAACTCCAGCATCAGTTCTTCCTGACCCAATTACCGGAATTTCAGGAGTTGGATGCTTAGCAATCTTGTTAACCGCATTTTTTAAAACCTGCTCTACTGTTCTCTTATGCGGCTGAATTTGAAAGCCGGAAAAATTTGATCCATCGTAAGCAAACGTTATTTTGTAACGATACACAATAAAAAACCTTCCTCGTTAAATTAAATTTAAAATTCCAATTCCAACATCAGCCATAAGCATCAATAATAATGCAACGGTATCCCCTTTATGCCAATGTAATTGACGATACTGGGTTCGCGGACGCTCTAATGAATATCCACGGGCTTCCATTGCTGTTGCTAAATCTTCTGAATGCTGAAACGAATTTACAAATAATGGAATTATGATTGGAATAAGGTGCTTCAGTCTCGTTATTAAGTTTCCCTGATGGAAATCCATTCCCCGTGACCGTTGGGCATTCATAATTATCTTAATATCTGCCATAATTGTCGGAACAAATCTTAATGCAATTGATAACATCAGAGAAATTTTATCTACCGGAACCCTTAACCATTTTAATGGGGAAATTAACCATGAGAATGCCCCAGCTAATTGCAGGGTCGGCGTGGTTGCCGTAAGAACCGTGGAGGCTGTAATAATTACCGTAAACCGATAAAAAATTAAAAATGCATTCTTTATTCCGTCACTTGTTATCGAAATCCAGCCGTAATGCCAATACATCTGACCACCACTACTGAACAGAACCTGTAGACAAACCGTTATTAGGATCACAATCAAAAATGGTTTTATCCCTGTCCAATACATTCGAAGGGGAACCCGGCTTATAATCAGCGTAATTAGTAAAATAAATGATATCCAAACTGCCGGCCATAAATGATTAGCAAAAAAAACACTGATAACATACCAAATACAAAGAATTAATTTAGTCCGAGCATCTAGTCGATGAATTGGTGAATTTAGTGGAACATAGCTTCCAAAGACAACCATGTTACCCATTCATCTTCCCTCCATTCTTCAGTCGTTCAATCAGGTTAGCAGTCAGTTCATCCAATGATAAAGGCAATCCGCTCAAACCAATTTCCCGGGAAATTTGAATACTTTTAGGAGCCAACAAGTTACTCTTATTTAACAATTGCTGACTACCAAAAAATTCTTGTGGGCTACCGTCAAACATAATCTGCCCATCGTGAAGCGCAACAATTTGCGTTACTAATGATGTGACCATTTCTAAATAATGGGTAATCATAATAATGGTAACTCCACGCTGGTTTAATTCTTTAATAATGTTGAGTAACCGTTGAACAGCCAAGGAATCAAGACCAACTGCAGGTTCATCTAAAATTAAAACTTCCGGATCCATTGCCAGGACTCCGGCAATTGCAACGCGTCGTTTTTGCCCACCAGATAGTGAAAAAGGAGATTGCTCAAGAATCGTCGGTGACAATTGAACGGTTTCTAACGCCTTCATAATTGACTTATTTATTTTTTCCTGAGGCCAACCAAGATTCTGTGGTCCAAATGCTAAATCATCACGAACAGTTTGTGCAAATAGTTGACGCTCAGGGAATTGAAAAACAAAGCCAATTTTTTGTCGGAATAGCTCCTGCTCTCTTTTGGATGTTTGATTATTAATTAACCGTCCATTAACAACTACCTGTCCTGATGTTGGAAGAGTCAAGGCATCAATTAAGTTTACCAGAGTTGACTTACCACTTCCGGTTTGGCCAACTAATACAGTAAATGCTCCATCAGCAACCTTTAGATTGATATTACGCAGTGCTTGGTAAGCTAAAGGCGTCGTTGGCTGATAAGTAAAGTTAACATTCCTTAATTCAATTTTTGCTTTAGCCATTGAACCATTTCCCCCGTTGTCATGTATCCTTGAGGTATCTTAATTCCCGCATGAATTAATCTCTCTCTAATTTGCTCACCAGCAGCTGGAGCAAGTTGAAGCTGTCTTAACAATTGATGATTTAATAAAACCTCTCTGGTAATTCCATTTGCTACTACCTTACCTTGATCAAGAATCAAAATATGATCAGCCAGCTCTGCTTCATTAAGATCGTGAGTAATCATGATGATTGTATAACGTCCATCACGATGAAGAGCTTCTAATAGTTCCATAATTGATTTTCTTCCCATTGGATCAAGCATGCTAGTAGCTTCATCAAAGATAATTATTTTAGGCTTTACTGCCAACACTCCGGCAATAGCAATTCGTTGCTTTTGACCACCAGAAAGCTCAGCAATTAAACTGTCTTCATAATCAGTCATTCCAACACTTCTTAGGGCTTGCTTAATGATCGTCGGCATTTTTTCCGGAGTAATATTATAATTTTCTAAACCAAAAGCGACATCTTCGGCAACCGTTGAGCCAACAAATTGATTTTCTGGATTTTGAAAAACCATTCCTACCAACTTATGAACTGTTTCTAAGTGTTGCTCATTTACCTCTAAATCGCCAATCAGAATTTTTCCTTTACTTGGCCGAAGGAGACCATTAAGAAGACGAACAATCGTACTCTTTCCACTTCCGTTATGACCAACAACAGAAATCCATTTATTTACTGGCAAAACAAAGGATTGGTTATCTAATAACACCTTATCAGAATCAGGATATTTAAATGTGACATGGTTAAATCTAATCTCTTGCATCTTTTTTATCCTTTACATTAATACTTATTATTTTAACAGAGAAAGCAAAAGAATTTAAAAATAAAAAATCACTTACCAGAGAAGTGCACGGTTAATCCGCATTCAAGCTAGACTAGGGAATAATCCCACCATCGTAACGCTCTATACTTCAATGATAGTGATTCTTTATTACGTATTAATAAACTTTGATTAACGAAATGTTAGTCAACGAATTCTAAGATAACCATCTTAGCACCGTCACCACGACGAGGCATAGTCTTCAAAATCCGTGTGTAACCACCATTACGTTCAGCATACTTAGGTGCTAATTCTTCAAATAAGTTTTGAAGAGCAGATTGAATACGGATGTTGTCGCCATCTTCCTTAACATCAGCAACAACGTTCCGAACAAAAGCAGCTGCCTTACGACGTGAAGCTAAATCGCCACGCTTTGCAAGGGTAATCATTTGATCAGCAGTCTTACGAACTTCCTTAGCACGAGCTTCGGTAGTAGTAATCCGACCATTAACAATTAAATCAGTAGTTAAATCACGTAATAAAGCCTTACGTTGTGAACTTGTACGTCCTAATTTACGGTAACTCATGAAGTTGTCCCTCCTTTTCCATTGGTTTGATTAATTAATCATCTTGACGGAATGAAACGCCGAGATCGTTTAATTTCAACTTAATTTCTTCAAGTGACTTTTGGCCTAAGTTCCGTACCTTCATCATGTCAGCTTCGGTCCGATCAGTCAATTCCTTAACGGTATTGATTCCTGCACGCTTAAGACAGTTGTATGAGCGAACTGATAGATCCAACTCTTCAATTGTCATTTCAAGCATCTTTTCTTTATGGGTTTCTTCCTTTTCAACCATTACTTGTGCATTTTGAGCCTCTTCAGTAAGGTTAACAAACATTGCCAAGTGTTCAGTCAAAATCTTAGCACCCAAGCTAACAGCTTCGGTCGGTGTTAATGAACCATCAGTCCAAACATCTAAGGTTAGCTTATCGTAATCATTACGTTGACCAACCCGAGCATTTTCAACTGTGTAGTTAACACGTTCAATCGGGGTATAAATGGAGTCAATTGGTAATACACCAATTGCGAGATCATCCATTCGAGCTTTGTTATCATTTGCAGAAAAGTAACCACGACCCTTGTCAGCAGTCATCTTAATGTGCAGTTCGGCACCATCTGCAACGGTAGCAATGTATAAGTCAGGGTTAAGAACCTCAACTTCACCATCGCCTTGAATATCACCGGCGGTAACTTCAGCAGGACCTTTAACATCAATCTCAAGATCCTTTTGTTCTTCTGAATCCAGTTTTAGAGAAACTTTCTTCAGATTCAAAATGATTTGAGTTACATCTTCAGTAACACCTTCAACAGTACTGAATTCATGTAAAACACCATCAATTTGAATACTAGTGATGGCAGCACCAGGTAATGATGCCAGTAAAACTCGTCTTAATGAATTACCAAGTGTAGTTCCATAACCACGTTCGAGCGGTTCAACAACGAACTTACCGTAGCTATCAGTTTCTTCAACCTTGTGAATGTTTGGCTTTTCAAATTCGATCATTCTATCTCTGTACCCCTTTCAAACGCAGTTCGTATTTTAGACTAAAAGGCCATTGGTGGATTCGTAACTCCAGCAATGTCAATTAAACACGACGACGCTTTGGAGGACGAGAACCATTATGAGGAACTGGAGTCACATCACGAATAGCAGTGACTTCCAAACCAGTTGCTTGAAGAGCACGGATAGCTGATTCACGACCAGAACCTGGACCCTTAACTTCAACTTCAACAGTCTTCATGCCATGTTCCATAGCTTGCTTAGCTGCAGCTTCTGAAGCCATTTGAGCAGCGAAAGGAGTTGACTTCCGTGAACCCTTAAAGCCTAATACACCAGCTGATGACCAAGCAACAGCGTTACCTTGAACATCGGTAATCATGATCAAAGTGTTGTTAAATGTTGAGTGAATGTGTGCAACACCAGTTTCAACATTCTTTTTTGCACGACGCTTACGCGTACCTTTTTTGGTTGCCATATTAAGTACTAACCTCCTTTATATTAAAATAGATTACTTCTTCTTGTTAGCAATAGTAACTGCCTTACCCTTACGAGTACGTGCATTGTTCTTAGTGTGTTGACCACGAACTGGTAAACCACGGCGGTGACGCATTCCACGGTATGAACCAATTTCTTGGAGCCGCTTAATGTTCAAAGTAACTTCACGACGTAAGTCACCTTCTACTTGGTATTGATCAACTTGAGTACGGATTTGTTCTTCTTGTTCAGGAGTTAAATCACGAACACGAATATCTTCAGAAACACCAGCGTCCTTCAAAATCTTTTGAGCACGTGTGTTACCAATTCCGTAAATGTATGTTAAGCCGATTACGATTCGCTTGTCACGAGGTAAATCGACACCTGCGATACGAGCCATTTATTTACACCTCCATCCTTATTTAAATAAATTACTTACCTTGACGTTGCTTGTGCTTTGGATTAGCAGAGCAGATAACCATAACACGTCCGTGACGCTTTACGATCTTGCAGTGTTCACACATCCGCTTGACTGATGGTCTTACTTTCATTTTATTAATCCTCCTAGAGAGTTACTGTTTAATTACTACTTAAACCGGAAGGTAATCCGACCCTTGGTCAAATCATATGGTGACATTTCAACCTTAACACGGTCACCAGGTAAAATCTTAATGTAGTGCATCCGAATTTTACCAGAAACGTGTGCTAAAATTTCAGCACCATTTTCCAATTCAACTTTAAACATCGCATTAGGTAAGGTTTCAGTAATCTTACCTTCAACTTCAATCACATCGGCTTTTGCCACAATTGGTTCCTCCTTGCATAACCAAGAAATGACGTAAAAACGGTGGAAAACGACATCATTTCCCACTGTAAGCTATATAAACCTTACAAAGTTTAGCATAACTATGTAAACTTCGCAAGGTTTAACAGCTTAAAGGTTATCTAATACCTTTTTAACATCTTCATAAACCTTGTCAATGTCTTGTTGACCATCGATTGTGTACAAAACACCTTTCTTTTGGTAGTAGTCTACCAGTGGTGTATTTAACTTGATGTTAACATCTAACCGATTCTTTACGGTTTCAGGTTTATCATCATCACGTTGATAAAAATCATGATGACCACAAACATCACAAGTACCCTCAACCTTAGGTGGGTTGTATACTCGGTGATAAGTTGCACCACAATTACGACAGATAAATCGACCACTTAGTCGTTCTACCAATACATCTGGTTCGACGTGAATATTGATAACCGCATCTAGTTGTCGATTACTTTCAGCCAACATCTTATCCAATGCAGCTGCTTGGTTAAGATTACGTGGGAAGCCATCTAACATGAAGCCCTTTACTGTATCATCCTTTGAAAGACGTTCCTTAACAATACCATTGGTAACTTCATCAGGAACAAGTTCTCCCTTATCGATGTACTTCTTTGCTTCAATTCCCATTGGCGTTTCATTCTTAATTGCCGCCCGGAAAATATCTCCGGTAGAAATGTGAGGAATATCAAAATCCTCAACAATCCTTTGAGCTTGGGTACCCTTACCGGCACCAGGCAAACCCATTAAAACAAGATTCATTGTCATTATAATTCTCCTCCTTCTGGTCTTGGTCCACGAATAAATCCAATATATTCACGTTTCATTGTCAAACCAGTTAATTGACGGACAACGTCAAGAGCAATTTGAACAATAATCAGTAAGCTAGTACCACCTAATCCAATTGACTGACTTAGGTTCCATACATTGCTGGCTACTAATGGAATTAATGAAATCAATCCCAAGAAAAGTGAACCAACAGTACTTAATCGCATTAACAATGCTGAAATATATTGCTGAGTACCCTTTCCAGGACGAACTCCTGAAATATAACTCCCTTGTTTTTGCAAGTTTTCCGCAAGTTTTTCTGGATTGACTTGAACAAAGGCATAGAAGAAGGTAAATACAACAATTAAGAAAATATATAATGTAATTCCTGGCCCTGACTGCATGTTAAATATCGTAGATAACACTTGGTACCAGGTATCTCCACCATGATTTTGTTGGAATGCCATTAAGATCGTTTGCGGTGTAGAAATAAATGAACCAGCAAAAATAACCGGAATAACACCAGAAACGTTAATCTTTAATGGCAAGTAACTACTAGCAGGTGAAGTGGTAGTCCGTCGAGTATACTGAATTGGTAAGCGTCGTTCAGCCTGTTGTACCCAAGTAACAAATGCAACAATGATAATTAATGCAATTACTACTAAAGCAACAAAACCGATCCCCATCCAAAGTGCTGATCCAGATTCACCAGCAATTTGGTCTTGCCATAGTTGGTAAATACCACCTGGCATCTGAGCAACAATACCGGCAAAGATTAACATGGAAACTCCATTTCCTAATCCTCGCTCAGTAATCATATCACCCATCCAAGTTGCAAACATTGTTCCCGCAGTTAGAATTAATCCAATTGTCAAGTACGTTGTAACATTTGGGTGATTGACAAGCTTTATCGAGCTTAAGGCATTAAAACCCGCTGTAATCCCGATTGACTGAATAAATCCGAGAACAATTGTCAGCCATCGGGTTGCTTGATTCAACTTTCGTCGACCAACTTCACCTTGTTTACTCCATTCAACAAATCGTGGAACAATATCCATTTGTAGTAATTGGACAACAATTTGTGCAGTGATGTATGGAGAAACCCCCATCGCAAATAATGAGTAATTTTCTAGTCCACCACCACTAAAGGTATTAAGGATTGAAGCCAATCCAGTCGATGAAATTTCCTGCAAAGCAGCAGCATTAACACCAGGAACTGTGATCGCCGCCCCAATCCGGTAAACAATTAATACAAATAATGTAAAGAATATCTTTTTACGAATATCCTTAACCTTAAATGCATTTTTGACGGCTGTAAACAATTACATCACCTCAGTTTTACCGCCAGCAGCTTCGATAGCTGATACTGCTGAAGCAGAAAACTTATTAGCCTTAACAGTTAACTTCTTAGTAAGCTTACCGTTACCAAGAACCTTAACACCGCTCTTCAAGTTCTTAACAATGCCGCTTTCCATCAATAATTGTGGAGTAACTTCAGTACCATCTTCAAACCGATCTAAAGTACTTAAGTTAACAATAGCATATTCCTTACGGTTAATATTAGTGAAACCACGCTTTGGAATTTGCCGGTAGAGTGGCATTTGGCCCCCTTCAAAGCCTAAACGTGTCTTACCATGAGCCTTTTGACCCTTAGTACCACGTCCAGAAGTGAAACCATGACCTGATGAAAGACCACGACCCTTACGAAGACGCTTTGAACGAGAACCTGCAGCAGGTTTTAATTCGTTTAACTTCATTTAGTAGGCACCTCCTTATTATTTAGTTGTAATTACTTAACTTCTTCAATAGAAACTAAGTGAGCAATCTTAAAGATTTGGCCACGTGTTGCAGCGTTATCTGGTAAGATAACAGAACTGTTAATCTTACCAAGACCCAAAGCCTTAACAGTCCGGCGTTGAGTTGGCTGACGGTGGGCAACACTGTGGATTAAAGTAACTTTAACTTGAGCCATAATTAGTGCCCTCCTTATTCTGCTAAGTGGTCTACAGAAACGCCACGAAGTTTAGCAACTTCTTCAGCGCTCTTCAATTGCTTCAAACCTTCGAATGTTGCACGAACAACGTTAACAGGAGTGTTTGAACCAAGACGCTTTGAAGTAACATCGGCTACACCGGCAAGGTCCATAACGTTACGAACCGCACCACCGGCAGCAACCCCGGAACCTTCAACGGCTGGCTTCAACATAATCTTTCCACCACCGTATGTACCGATAACTTCGTGTGGAATAGTAGTACCAACGATAGGAACAGTGATCAGGTTCTTTTCAGCAGCAGCTTGAGCCTTACGAATAGCTTCAGGAACTTCTTGAGCCTTACCAGTACCAAAACCAACATGGCCCTTACGATCGCCGACAATTACTAAAGCGGCAAAACGCATCCGACGACCACCCTTAACAACCTTGGTAATCCGGTTGATGGCAACAACTTGATCGTCTAAGTCCAACTTTGCTGGATCAATGAATTCTGATGATGTCATTGCAGGTTATTCCTCCTTTTCCTTAGAATTTAAGTCCGTTTTCACGAGCAGCTTCAGCTAATGCTTGAACACGACCATGGTAAAGGTATCCACCACGATCAAAAACAACATTAGTGATGTTCTTAGCAGCAGCACGCTTGGCAATTAATTCACCAACACCACTAGCTTGTTCAGTCTTGCTCTTTCCACTAACTTCACTGTCAATTGTGGAGGCACTTGCGAGCGTCACACCCTTTACGTCATCAATTAATTGAGCGTAAATGTTTTTGTTTGAACGGTAAACACTTAAGCGTGGGCGCTCCGCAGTACCAGAAATCTTACCGCGAACGCGCATATGACGACGTTGACGGATCTTATTCTTATCTGGTTTAGAAATCACAACAGTCACCTCTTAATATAAAATTTAGTTTAATTTGTCGATAATAACTAGTTAGTAACCAAATATTACTTACCAGTCTTACCTTCCTTACGAATAATGTGTTCGTTTTCGTAACGAATACCCTTACCCTTGTATGGTTCAGGTGAACGAACGGCACGAACTAAAGCAGCAAAATCACCAAGGTGTTGCTTGTTGATTGAGCTTAATTCAATAGTAGTGTTGTCAGGAACCTTAATATCAACATCTTCAGGCTTGTCCATTTCAACTGGTTGTGAGTAACCAACAGTCAAAATAAGCTTGTTACCCTTAAATTGAGCACGGTAACCAACACCGACAAGCTTCAAGGTCTTACTAAATCCATTAACAACACCTTCAACCATGTTGTTGACGTTTGCACGGGTTGTTCCGTGAACCATCTTAACTTGGTTGCTATCTTCATCACGATCAAATTTTACAACGTTACCTTCAACGCTCATCTTGATCAATGGTGAAATTTCGCGACTTAAAGTACCCTTTGGTCCCTTTACAGTCACAACATTACCTTGTTGAGAAATTTCTACACCTTCTGGTAGATCAATTTCCTTGTAACCAATACGACTCATGCTTGCACCTCCTAACTTAATTTAATTAATTACCAAATGTAGGCGATAACTTCGCCACCAATTTTCTTGGCGCGAGCAACCTTGTCAGTCACAACACCTTCAGATGTTGAGATAATGGCAATCCCTAATCCGTTGAGAACCTTTGGCACTGCGTCAGCCTTAACGTATGTACGAAGACCAGGCTTAGAAATCCGCTTTAATCCGGAAATAACCCGTTGACCATCGTTACCATACTTTAAGAAGACACGAATGATGCCTTGCTTGTTATCGTCAACGTATTCAACATCGCGAATGAAACCTTCATTCTTTAAGATTTCAGCGATGTCCTTCTTCATCTTTGATGCAGGTGCTTCTACTGATTCGTGTTGAGCCATATTAGCGTTACGAATACGAGTTAAGAAATCTGCGATTGGATCACTCATAGACATCGATGTTTTCCTCCTTTGTCGGTGATTTGTTTACCAGCTAGCCTTCTTTAAACCAGGAATTTGTCCCTTGTGGGCAAGTTCTCGTAAGCAAAGCCGGCATAAGTGGAATTTACGGTAAACTGAGTGCGGACGTCCACAACGTGCACAACGTGTGTATTCACGACTTGAGAACTTAGCTGGACGGTTGCACTTAGCGATCATTGATTTTTTAGCCAATTTGTGGAACCTCCTTTATTTAGCGAACGGCATACCAAGTTGAGCCAATAATTCGTGTGATTCTTCATCAGTTTGTGCAGTTGTAACAATAACAACATCCAAACCACGAACACGGTTAACCTTATCAAAATCAATTTCAGGGAAGATTAATTGTTCACGAATACCTAAAGTGTAGTTACCACGGCCATCAAATGACTTGTTGCTTACACCATGGAAATCACGAACACGAGGTAATGAAACATTAATCAACTTATCCAAGAAATCATACATGCGTTCACCACGTAAAGTGACCTTAGCACCAATTGACATTCCTTCACGAAGACGGAAGCCGGCAATTGACTTCTTAGCCTTAGTGATTAAAGGCTTTTGTCCAGAAATCAATCCCAATTCTTCAACGGCTTCATCAAGGTTCTTTGAGTTGGTAGTAGCGTCACCAACACCCATGTTTAAGACAATCTTGTCAATCTTAGGTGCTTGCATGATTGATGAATAGTTAAACTTTTCAATCAATGCTGGACGGATTTCACTTTCGTACTTAGCTTTCAAACGATTTTCCATTGGAAGTTATTCCTCCTTTCGTAATTAATTTTAGTCGATAGTCTTGCCAGATTTCTTGGCAAAACGAACCTTCTTACCATCAACGAACTTGAAACCAACGCGGGTTGGTTCGTTAGTAGAAGGATCAATCAGCATAACATTTGAAGCACTGATAGCAGCTTCAGTATCAATAACTCCACCATTAGGGTTTGAGTTACTTGGCTTTTGGTGTTTCTTAACCATGTTAATGCCTTCAACGATCACACGGTTTGCAGAAGCAATGGTCTTTTTAACAGTACCTTCCTTGCCCTTGTCCTTACCGGCGATAACGCGAACTTTGTCACCTGTTTTAATGAACATGTTGATAGTGCACCTCCTTATTTTTGGGTAATCTTACAGAACTTCTGGAGCTAATGAAACGATCTTCATGAAGTCATCTCCACGAAGTTCACGAGCAATTGGGCCAAAAATACGGGTACCCTTAGGGCTCTTATCGTTGTTAATCAAAACAGCAGCGTTTTCATCAAACTTGATGTATGAACCATCCTTACGGTGTAGACCTTGCTTAGTCCGTACTACAACAGCCTTAACAACGTCACCCTTTTTGACAACGCCACCTGGTGTTGCCTGTTTTACAGTAGCAACAATAATATCACCAATGTTACCTGTTTTTACCCGGGAACCACCTAAGATCTTGATTACCAAGATTTCGCGGGCACCGGAGTTATCAGCGACCTTCAACCGACTTTCTTGTTGAATCACGGTTAATGTCCTCCTTCCATCTTTGAATAAGAATTAGAATACGAAATTTAGAGTTGTCTGCTAATTAAAGGGTAGCAGCCTTTTCGACAATCTTTACAAGACGGAAACGCTTCTTTGCAGATAATGGACGTGTTTCCATGATTTGTACAGTGTCGCCAGTCTTAGCTTCGTTGTTTTCGTCATGTGCGTAGTATTTCTTAGAATACTTAACACGCTTGCCGTAAATTGGGGCACTCTTGTAAGTATCAATCACAACAGTGATAGTCTTATCCATTTTATCGGAAACAACGCGGCCTTGATAAACCTTACGTGCATTACGTTCTTCACTCATGCGCTAATCCTCCTTTTCGTATTCTTTATTTATTTAATTCTTGTTGACGAAGAACTGTCTTAACCCGGGCAATGTCTTTGCGTACTTGCTTAAGACTTGCAGTGTTTTCCAATTGGCCGGTTGCTAATTGGAAACGTAAGTTAAATAATTGCTCCTTCAGTTCCTTTTCACGGTCAAGTAGCTTCTCAGTGGTTAATCCATTCAGTTCTTGTACGTAATCTTTACTTTTCATTAGATTGTCCACCTACTTCCTCACGTTTTACGATCTTAGTGCGAACTGGCAACTTGTGACCGGCAAGACGTAAAGCTTCACGAGCAGTTTCTTCAGATACACCTGCTACTTCGAACATTACCTTGCCACGCTTAACTGGGGCAACCCATCCTTCTGGGGCACCCTTACCATTACCCATCCGGACACCAACACCTTTGCTAGTGTAGGAAAGTTGAGGGAAGATCTTAATCCAAACCTTACCACCACGCTTCATGTAACGGGTAATAGCAATACGAGCAGCTTCAATTTGACGGTTACTAATCCAGTGGGAATCCAATGCTTGTAAACCAAACTCACCGAATGAAACAGTCTTACCACCCTTGGCTTCGCCACGCATGTGGCCACGTTGAACCTTACGGTGCTTAACTCGCTTAGGTACTAGCATGTTTACTTCCCTCCTTCTTCATCGTTATTCTTCTTGGTTGGCAAAACTTCACCACGGTAAATCCAGGTCTTTACACCAAGAACACCGTATGTAGTATTTGCTTCATCCCAAGAGTAATCAATGTCGGCACGTAAAGTGTGCAAAGGAACAGTTCCGTCTGAGTATGATTCAACCCGTGACATATCTGCACCATTCAAACGACCAGCAACTTGAGTTTTAATACCCTTAGCACCGGCACGCATTGCACGTTGCATAGCACCACGCATTGCACGACGGAATGCGATACGTGCTTCTAATTGACGAGCGATGCTTTCACCAACAAGGTGAGCATCCAAATCTGGCTTCTTAATTTCCACAATGTTAATGTGGACACGCTTGCCAGTTAACTTGTTTAATTCCTTACGAAGTGCTTCAACTTCTGAACCACCCTTACCAATAACCATACCAGGCTTGGCAGTATGAATTGAAACGTTTACGCGGTTAGCAGCACGTTCAATTTCAACGGTTGATACTGAGGCATCAGCAAGTCGCTTTTCAATGTACTTACGGATCCGAAGGTCTTCGTTTAAGTAGTTAGCAAAATCTTTTTCTGCATACCACTTAGCAGTCCAGTCGCGAATGACCCCAACACGAAAACCATTAGGATTGATCTTTTGACCCACTATTCATTCCTCCTATCGTTCTGTAACAACCACTGTAATATGACTAGTTCGCTTGTTAATTGGTGAAGCGGAACCCTTAGCACGTGGACGGAACCGCTTAAGGGTTGGTCCTTCATTTGCGAATGCTTCGCTAACTACAAGTGAAGCACGATCTAAGTCAAAATTGTTTTCAGCGTTTGCAACAGCAGAATTTAATACTTTTTCAACATCTGAAGCGGCACCACGAGGAGTGAACTTCAGAATAGCAAATGCTTCAGCAACGCTTTTACCGCGAATTGCGTCTAAAACAAGACGAACTTTACGTGCAGAAACACGAACCATCTTAGCAGTTGCCTTAGCGGATGTAATGTTTTCAGCCATGTCTATTGTTCACCCTCCTTACTTAGTTGCCTTGTCATCAGTAGCGTGACCATGGAAAGTCCGTGTTGGAACAAATTCACCAAGCTTATGACCAACCATATCTTCTTGTACGTAAACTGGCACGTGCTTACGACCATCATATACAGCAAAAGTATAACCGATAAAACTTGGGAAAATTGTTGAACGACGTGACCATGTCTTGATGACAGTCTTCTTATCAGAACCTTCTTGTTCCTTAACCTTCTTTAATAGAGAAGCGTCAGCGAAAGGTCCCTTCTTCAAACTACGACCCATTTAGTGTACCTCCTCTCGGGTATTTAAGCGATATTTAATCTTAACGAGTGTGTGGACCGCGCTTCCGACCACGAACAATAAACTTGTTTGAACGAGCTTTGTGTGAACGAGTCTTCTTACCAGCGGTCTTCTTACCCCATGGAGATAGAGGAGATGGTAAACCAACAGGTTGCTTACCTTCACCACCACCATGTGGGTGATCATTAGGGTTCATAACAGAACCACGAACATGTGGACGTTGACCAGCGTAACGAGTACGACCAGCTTTACCCTTAATCAGCAATGCATGTTCATCATTACCAACAGTACCGATAGTAGCACGGCAAGTTGCAAGAACCATCCGAACTTCACCAGATGATAAACGAACAAGTACATACTTTTCTTCCTTACCAAGTAATTGAGCAGAAGCACCAGCTGAACGAGCTAATTGACCACCCTTGCCTGGCTTTAATTCAATGTTGTGAATAACTGTACCAACTGGAATGTTCTTTAATGGAAGAGCATTACCAACCTTGATATCAGCATCTGGACCAGATTGAACGGTCATACCAACCTTAAGACCCTTTGGAGCCAAGATGTATGACTTAGTACCATCAGCATAACCAAGTAAAGCAATGTTTGCAGTCCGGTTTGGATCATATTCAATTGCCTTTACAGTTGCAGGTACATTATCCTTAATCCGCTTGAAGTCAATGATACGGTATTGACGCTTTACACCACCACCACGGTGACGAACAGTAATGTGACCGTAGCTGTTACGACCAGCCTTGTGCTTCAAAGGAGCCAATAATGACTTTTCTGGAGCTGACTTTGTAATTTCTGCAAAGTCATAACCGTTCATATTACGGCGACCGTTAGTAGTAGGTTTGTACTTACGAATTCCCACTATGTTTTCCTCCTTTTTTTAATGATTAGTTTTCGCTGTCATTAAACAGCTTAATTTCATTTGAGTCGGCAGATAAAGTAACAATAGCCTTACGACGACGCTTAGTGTAACCAACGTAACGGCCTTGACGCTTCTTCTTACCTTTCAAGTTCATGATATTTACCTTAACAACCTTAACACCAAAGATTTCTTCAACAGCATTCTTTACTTGTGTCTTAGTTGCTCGTAAATCAACATCGAATGTGTAACGCTTGTCGTCCATACCGGCCATTGATGCTTCGGTAACTACTGGACGTAAGATAACTTCGCGTGCTTCCATTATGCGAGCACCTCCTCTACTTGAGAAAGAGCTGACTTAGTGATGACAATCTTTTGACTGTCAACAACACTTAAGATGTTAACACCAGCTGGTGTAACAACAGTGGCATTTGCCAAGTTGCGAGCAGACAAAGCAGCGTTCTTGTCATCATCAGTAACAACAACCAGTACCTTTTCGGCAACCTTAAGGTTATTCATAACTCCTGCAAATTCCTTAGTCTTTGGTGCATCAAAGTTTAATGCATCAACAACAACTAAAGCGTTGTCGAGAACCTTTTGAGAAAGGGCAGACTTAATAGCAAGTTGACGAACCTTGCGAGGAAGGCTGTACTTGTAAGAACGTGGAGTTGGGCCGAAGACAATACCACCACCACGGAATTGTGGTGAACGGATTGAACCTTGACGAGCACGACCAGTACCCTTTTGACGCCATGGCTTCTTACCACCACCGCTAACAGCTGAACGGTTCTTTACGGCATGAGTACCTTGACGCATTGAAGCACGTTGACGAAGAATGGCTTCAAATTCAGCATTTTCATTTGGTTCAACACCGAAAATATCAGCATTCAAATCGATAGTACCGTTTTGGCTACCATCTTGCTTGTACAAATTAACGCTAGTCATTATTAACTTCCTCCTTTCTTAATTATTTGTTGTGTTGCTTGCTCAGGCTCTTCTTAGTGTTAGCCTTCACAGAATTCTTAATAGTAACGTATGACTTGTTAGCACCAGGAACGTTACCCTTAATTAAAAGAACATTGTTATCAAGATCAACCTTAACAACTTCAAGGTGTTGCATAGTGACAGTCTTGCCACCCATACGACCTGGTAACTTCATTCCCTTGAAGACACGATTAATGATTGGTCCTAATGAACCTGGACGACGGTGATAACGAGAACCGTGTGACATTGGTCCACGTGATTGGTTGTCCTTGTGAATGTTACCTTGGTAACCATGACCCTTTGTAACACCCGTAACGTCGACAGTTTCACCTTCATTGAAGACATCAGCCTTAACTTCGTCTCCAACCTTGATGTCATCCCCTAATTCAGCGTCACGGATTTCACCGATGAAGCGCTTAGGGGTCGTGTTTGCTTTTGCTGCATGACCTTGTTCAGGCTTGTTACTCAAGATTTCACGCTTGTCATCAAAACCAAGTTGAACGGCATTGTAACCATCGTTTTCAACAGTCTTGATTTGCATAACAACGTTTGGTGTTACGTCAATAACAGTAACTGGTACCAATTCACCGTTGTCAGTAAAAACTTGAGTCATCCCAACCTTTTTACCTAAGATTCCTTTGGCCATGAGTACACCTCCTAAAATAATTTAATTTAAAAATATAATTACAACTTAATTTCGATATCAACACCACTTGGAAGATCAAGCTTCATAAGTGAATCAACAGTCTTTGGTGTTGGATCAATGATATCAATCAAACGCTTGTGAGTGCGCATTTCAAATTGTTCCCGAGACTTCTTAAACTTGTGTGGTGAACGGAGAACAGTGTAAATTGTCCGTTCAGTTGGTAACGGGATAGGACCTGAAATTTGAGCACCTGTACGCTTTGCAGTTTCAACAATCTTATCTGCTGATTGATCAAGGATACGGTGTTCATAAGCCTTTAACCGAATACGAATCTTTTGTTTTGCCATTATATTCCCTCCTTCGTCAGATTTAAAATTTGACTAGCTCCGCGGAAATTACCGCCACATCCTGTGGCAAAGCGGCCGGGTGTGTCGCAACCTTCCGCATCATCGCTTCGCAGCTTAATTTCGTTTGGGGGTATACAAAATATACCTCTTGAACTCAAGCACCTATCCATCATACTAAAGAATGATTGTTATATCAACCTTTTTGAGAAATTAATTTCACTTTTTTCTTTACAAGTTGATTGCAGCCACGAAATTTTTCTGCAATATTTTTTAGTTTTTGTCGTGTTCGTTCTAACAAATGCTAAAATATGATCATTGCACATTTATTTATCAAGGAGTTACTTATGGAGTTTTCGTTTAAGAAAAAAAACGTTACTAAATTATATCTTGAATACACAGTTCTCTTTTTATTCCTTGCCCTGTGTATTTTTGGAACCTACTTAGTAACTGGTCATAGCATTATCTGGAGTAAGGATGCTCTGAATCAGCACCTTCCTCTCTTAGCCCAGTATCGACAAGCAGTAGTTAACTTTCTCCATCATCCGGGAAAACTTAATTTTTGGTCTTGGCAGCTTGGATTGGGATCAGATACTTTTCAAGTCTTTTCCTATTATAATATTGGAGATATATTTTCCTACTTGGCACTCCTCTTTCCTGCGCGTGAAATCACTCGAGCTTATCAGTTCATCAGCATTATTCGAATGTACTGCGTTGGCTTGTCCTTCGTTTACTTTGCACAGCACTTCAAATTTAAGAACACAACCATTCTCGCAGGAACGACTGCTTATCTAGTAAATTCTTTCCTATTATATGCTTGCGTTGCCCAGCCGTTTTTTACAACCCCCTTTATTCTTTTTCCATTAATTGTGGTTCAAATCGAACGAATTTTACAGGGTGGCTCTGCATGGCCATTAACTGGAGCTTTCTCATGGATGCTCATTAGTAACTATTATCTGGCATTTATTCTCGGAATTGGTTCATTAATTTATCTTATTCTCCGTGTTACGACTAAGTACCTAAGGACCCTTAATTATCTCCAAGTATTTATTAAATTAGCTTTTGCTACTATCACAAGCTTACTTTTATCAGCCATTATGTGGATTCCAGAACTGATTGCTGTTAGCCATTCAACTCGACTCGGAGCACAATTTGCTAATGGCTTGAAGGTCTATCCGCTATACTACTACCTCTTTTTACCAAAGCAATTAATCAACGGTGATCAATGGTCCTTTATGTTTTGGAGCGCTTTAGGAATTGTCTCCATTGGTTTCATTGCCCTTGTCTATGTTTATATCAACGCTAAAAAGTACCCATTAATTACAATTAGCCTTGGCCTTGCCTTTATTATGCTTCTCATTCCTGCTGTTGGTGCAGTTTTTAATGGAATGATGGCTGCCTCGAATCGCTGGACCCTCTTAATCTATCTTCCTTTGGCAATGGCTATTTGCCTGTTAGTCGAAAATGCCCCTTCGCTCACCCGTCATTCGCTAAAAATTATTTCCACCGCAACAGGAATTTATGTAATGATTCTCCTTGTTACGTTTCTCTTTGAAAACGAAAATGATATTGTCATCCCCCTCCTCTTTCTCATAACCTCACTTCTCCTTCTCTGGCTAATTGACTTCCATCGGCTTAATCCTCCCCAGCTTTGGCTTTTTGGAATTATCGTTCTTAATGCAGGCTTCAATGCAATCTACGCATCGTTCCCGTTTAACGGTGATTTTAGTACTAAGATGCTTAACCGAGGACAGTACCAGCAAATGATGGCGATGCGTTATGGAGGTCTTGACAAAGGCTTGACTCGTACCCCTACTTACCGGGTGTCCACAATCAGCCAAAATCAAATTATTGATGTCCCAACTATTGATAACGATCTTACTTCCGGGCTTCATAATATTGATTCATATTATTCATTGCAAAACCAATATTTAGGTAATTTTAGTACAAGCTTGCAAAATAACCAGTACCAAGCAAACGTTCCCCTTCGTCAAGTCGATGATCGAACAGTTCTTAATAACTTTTTGGGTGTTAAGTACCTGTTTGTCCAAAGTGATAGTGAAAATGCAACCAAGATTCCTGCTGGCTATTTCCTGGATCAATCATCTACGCCGATTATTAATTACGATTCTGGTCAACCGAGCGATATCAAAGATAAAAAAGACTTTATTCCTACGCAAACAAACCGTTATAAGTCAAACAATGCTTTCCCACTAATTTACTGGCAAGATAGTTATATTAGTCAAAAACGTTATCAAGAGCTATCCCCTACCGAGAAAGAACGAGCATTAGCAAGCGGGGTAGTGGTTAACCACGAAAACGTTACTAAGGGAATGAAAGTCGCAAATCTTAATAACCACGTCTATAAATTAAAGAGCAATTTAATATCAAACCGGTTGAACAAAGTTAATCCTCAAAACTTAAAATACACGGATAGCGAGGAAAAATACCGAATTGAGCTTCCTCAGTTAACAAACTCTGCTTTTAGACGAAAACTTCGTGGTTCTGAACTTCATATTGAGTTTAGTCAAATTAAGTTCACCCCATTTTCAATGAAGGAACAACTCAAATATGAGCAGGAGCACCTTCAACAGATGGCAACTAATCCTGGTAGTAGTATTAATCATAAATATAACCAGTATCGCTATTGGCGCTACCATGTTCTTAACGGTTCACCTGATATTAGCTTTAAAATTAACATTGGTAGTCGCTTTGGCACTGCAACAATTAGTCAACCAAAGCAAAGTACCCTCTCATTCTTTAAGCAGGTTAAAAATTCGACATTAAACATTGGTTACTATACCGGCAGCCTCCCAGATCATCTTTCATTTCAACCAACAAAACTTGGTACTTATCAATTAAAGTACCAGGTAGTTGCTGAGAAGCTTGATGATCATTACGAGAACCAGGTGGCAAGAATTAAGAACCACGGTTTACGCAATCTCAAGTTTAATCGAAATCAGATTCAAGGCACGATCAGCACTAGCAGAAAAGGAATTCTTACCTCCTCAATTCCTTATTCGAGCGGTTGGCAGGCTACTGTAAACGGTAAAGCCGTTAAGACGGTTAGAACCAACCAAGCATTTCTAGGAATTCCGCTTTCAGCCGGAACACACCGGATAAAGTTCACTTATCAATTACCCGGCTTCCGTCCTGGCTTAATCATAAGCATCGTTGGTTTAATCTGGACACTTGTAGCTGCTTTGATCTCACTAATTATGTTTAACCGTCAAAAGTAAAATAACTAAAAAAAACGAGACTGGAAAAAACAAATTTTTCCAGTCTCTTACTATTACCAATAATTTTCAAAACTACTAAGTCTAATCGCGGGAATCCATATAGACTCACTCCGTTTTGTAACCTGAGTCTTCGCGTCTAACGCAGCGAAGCAAGCCTATTCGGCTACGAACGACTCTCATTCATCATTCTAGGTTAGCCCACCAGGCTCTTAAATTAGGTTAATTTACAGCTTCGTCTTTTAAATTTTAGCTCGCTTGGGCATTATAAGATTAAGAACAATTGCTGTAATTGCTGCCATTGCAACCGGTGAACCAAGAAGGTATTGGATCATTTGTGGTGCACCATGAACAATCTTTTGCGGAATTAATACTAACGCAATTGTAATTACAATTGGTAAGCCGATGATGTAGAGGTCGCTTTCCCGTACTTTCAAGTTTCGGATAACATTTAACCCATTTAACATAATCGTTACAGTAATGATAGCGAAAACCCCACCGATTACGGGAGCTGGAATGGCTGCAAGGAAGGCTGAAAGCTTCGTACAGAACCCTAAAATAATGAACCATACTCCAGCAGCGACAAACACAATCTTACTGGCAACACCAGTGATTGAAATAATTCCAGCGTTCGTGGAGTATCCCGTAACAGGTGTTGTCCCGGTAATCGTAGCAATTAAACAACTAAGGCCTTCACCAATAATTCCCCGGTTCCATTGCTTATCAGTAATTTCATGATTTGTTACGGCACCCATTGCAAACCAAGTTCCGGTAGTTTCAGTAGTTAAAATTGCATAAATAATAATGAAAGTAAAAATTGCAGTCATATCAAAGTGAATTCCCCAGTGAAAAATTGTTCGTTGAGGAAGACTAAACCAAGGAGCTGCCGCAACTGATGAAGCATCAAAGCGTCCCATTGAAGCACTAATTGCTGTTCCCACTAGCAAAGCAATTACAATTGAACCGGTCTTAAATAACTTTTGAACCTTAGGAAAACGAATACTGATTGCCACACAAATAATTAAGATGGCAGCAGTAATTCCCGCTAATTCCATGTTTTGGTAAACATCCCCTTTAGCCTCAAAAATATTATCATTCAATGCTGAAGGGATTAGTGATAAACCAACACAAGTAATAATTGTTCCACCAACAACAGCCGGAACTAAACGGTTAATAATTTTTTGAAAGAAACCACTAAGCCCTAGCAGGATTAATAGAATTGCCCCGACAAGCAATGCCCCCATTAATGTTGACATTCCACCACCATGGAGGCCACCACTAGCAAGAACAACTCCAGCTGCCGCAGTTAAGGGAACAAATGATGGTCCTTGAGAAACAGGCATTTTCATAAAGTAAGCCGTTTGTAAGATTGTACCAATCCCACACGCTAAAAACGTTGCTTGAAGTAATCCTGTGGAATCAGCCGCCCCCATTGCCAATAGTCCACCAAGAATAATTGGCGGAACATAGACGTCCATTGCCAAAACATGTTGTAAACCAAGTAATACCGCTTCTCCGGTTGGAACCTTTTCATCAGGTCCAATCAATAATTGTGCCTTTTCGTCCATTAAGATATCCTCCTACTCTCTTTCATAAACCTTTTTACCAGCAACATAAACACTTTGAATATCTTGTTGTTCGGTTTGATACATTAATCGCTGAAAAATATCGGCGCTTGATAATTTCATTAATGTTTGGTGATCATTAACAATCTGAAAGTCAGCTTGAAAGCCTGGAGCAATTTTCCCAGTCTTTAATTGAAGAGCCTTAGCACCACCAACAGTCGCCAAGTAAAATGCATTTGCCATTGTTATTCGTGAATCCTTAACGCCACGAACCGTCGCCGGTAGAGAATTATCAACCCCATCCGTAAGCATCTGTGATGATTTAATTGCCTGCCGGATATTATGGTAAAGACTTGGCGAATAGCCTCCTGAAATATCGCTCCCTAACCCAATGCTATTTCCATGAGCTAATAATTTTCTAACTGGTAAAACCCCATTCCCAAAATAAACATTTGAAATTGGGCAATGTGCAATCGTAGTCTCTCTTTGACGAAGGAGCGTTAAGTCGTCTTCAGTTAGCTGAGTTCCATGAGCCATTACTGATTTTTTCGTTAAAAGATGGAAATGATCCATTACAGCCGTGTCATGGATACCAAACCGCTTAATTGCGTATCCATGCTCCCAATCGCTCTCACTTAAATGCGACTGGACCGGTAAATCATACTGCCTAGCAAGCTGACTTAGGCCCGTTAATGCTTCGTCGGTACAACTCGGTACAAACCGTGGTGTAATAACCGGAACCACCGTTAATGAAGTCTTCTTAGCTAATGCAAATATCTTTTTAATAAATTGCTCCGTTGCGTGGAGAGCGGTTGTTGACGATTGATTTCGGTAATATTTCGGTGTCTGCTCTGGATTATCCATTACAACCTGACCAACAAATGCACGTAATCCCTGCATAATAGATTGTCGGGCTAACTCAACGTTCGCATCATTATGAATCGTCCCAAACATCATTGCAGTAGTAGTGCCATGACTAAGCAGTTGATGAACAAAGTCTTGATAAACATAACGAGCATAGTGAGAATCGGCAAACTTAGCTTCCAACGGAAAAGTATAGTGATTCAACCAATCAGTCAATGGTAAGTCAAGTGCTAATCCCGCTTGAGGCCATTGTGGAGCATGGACATGAAGATCAATGAACCCTGGCAACAAGTATTGGTTAGCCTTTAGTTCTATTAGCCTCTCCTCTTGTCGGGCATCATTTAGTATTTGAGAATACTCATCATTAGTTGGTGATAATGTTCGGGTTATGGTTCCGCAACGATCAATACAAATTAAATGATCTTCATGGGATTCTACTTCATTCATATTTTTAGAAGTAAAGTAGGTGCCGTGAATAACGAGGTTCTCCATCAAATTATTTCCTTTCAATAAATTGGTATCATTAGATTAACACGAACTATTTTAAATGTAAACACTTAATAATTCGTTTTTATTCAAAGAATAAGAAAAGGGCTTGAAGACTAATTCGTCTTCAAGCCCTTTCTAAGGCTAATTGACAATAATGATTAGTTATTGCCGCTTTCCTTAATGATCTTTTCTTGAACTGCCTTAGGAACAGCTGAGTAGTGATCGAAAGTCATAGTGAAGGTACCACGACCCTGGGTAGCAGAACGAAGGGCAGTAGCATAGCCGAACATTTCTGAAAGTGGAACAAATGAGTGGATTTGTTGAGCGTTACCACGTTCTTCCATACCATCAATGGTACCACGACGAGCAGTAACTTGACCCATAACGTCACCCATGTTTTCTTCAGGAACAACGATATCAACCTTCATAATAGGTTCAAGGATAACTGGATCTGCTTTCTTAGCAGCGTTCTTCAATGCAAGTGATGCAGCAACCTTGAAGGCGGCTTCACTAGAGTCGACTTCGTGGTAACTACCATCGTAAAGCTTAGCGTGCATATCAACAAGTGGGTAACCTGCTAATACACCGTTTTGCATAGCTTCCTTCAAACCTTGTTCAACGGCAGGAATGAATTCACGAGGAACAACACCACCAACGATGGCATCTTCGAATTCAAAGCCCTTACCTTCTTCAAGTGGTGTAAATTCGATCCATACATCACCGTATTGACCTTTACCACCAGATTGACGAACGAACTTACCTTGTGCAGATACCTTCTTAGTAAATGCTTCACGGTAAGAAACTTGTGGCTTACCAACAGTAACTTCGGCGTGGAATTCACGACGAAGACGTTCAACAATGATGTCCAAGTGAAGTTCACCCATTCCGGCGATCAAAGTTTCACCAGTTTCTGGGTTGGTTTCAGCCTTAAAGGTTGGATCCTCTTCAGCCAACTTTTGGAGACCCTTGTCCATCTTATCTTGGTCAGCCTTAGACTTAGGTTCAACAGAAACTTGAATAACTGGGTCAGGGAAGTCCATTGATTCAAGTTGAAGTGGGTGATCAGGATCTGTCAATGAATCACCAGTAGTGGTGTTCTTCAAACCAATAGCAGCGGCAATATCACCAGAGAATACTTCTGGAATTTCGTGTTGTTGGTTAGAGTGCATTTGAAGCAAACGACCAATCCGTTCACGCTTATCCTTAGTTGCGTTAAGAACGTATGAACCAGATTGAAGTGAACCAGTGTAAACCCGTAAGAATGTCAAACGACCAACGAATGGGTCTGTAGCAATCTTAAATGCCAAAGCAGCGAATGGCTTGTTATCACCGGCAGTCAATTCAACTTCATTACCATCAGCATCGTGAGCAACAAATGGCTTAACATCAAGTGGTGATGGTAAGTAATCAATAACAGCATCAAGCATCATTTGGATACCCTTATCCTTGTAAGCTGAACCAGCTAATACAGGGAAGAGTTTTTGTTCCAAAGTACCCTTACGAATAGCAGCCTTAATTTCGTCAACGGAAATTTCGTCACCTTCAAGGTACTTTTCCATGATGTTGTCATCAATGTCAGCTAGAGTTTCGATCAAGGCATCGTGACGCTTTTGTGCTTCTTCCTTCATGTCATCAGGAATATCAACAGTGTCCCAGTTAGTACCAAGCTTATCTTCGTCATAAACATAAGCAACCATCTTAACTAGGTCAACAACACCGGAGAAAGTATCTTCGGCACCAATTGGCATTTGGATTGGCAATGGAGTAACGTTCAACCGGTCCTTAATAGTTTGAACTGAGTAATCAAAGTTAGCACCAACTTTGTCCATCTTGTTAGCAAACACAATCCGTGGAACGTTAAAGTCATCAGCTTGACGCCAAACAGTTTCGGTTTGTGGTTCAACACCGGCTTGGGCATCAAGAACAGTTACGGCACCATCAAGAACCCGAAGTGCACGTTCAACTTCGACAGTGAAGTCCACGTGTCCTGGGGTATCAATAATGTTAATCCGGTAATCCTTCCAAACGGCAGTAGTGGCTGCGGAAGTGATAGTGATACCACGTTCCTTTTCTTCATCCATCCAGTCCATTTGTGAAGCACCATCGTGGGTTTCACCAATCTTGTGAATCTTACCAGTGTAGTAAAGAATCCGTTCAGTGGCAGTCGTCTTACCGGCATCGATGTGGGCCATGATACCGATGTTACGAGTCTTGTCAAGAGGGTATTCACGTTTGTTAGCCATCTTAAAAGTGTATCTCCTTCCAGAATATGGTTATTTCAAAAAATTAAACTTTATTTAGAAAAAGGGATGACGGTTATTCAAATAATCTACGTCACCCCTATATTGTAACTGGTTAGACAACCGGTTTCAATTCGCAGTGATTACCAGCGGTAGTGTGCGAAAGCACGGTTGGCTTCAGCCATACGGTGAGTATCTTCACGCTTCTTAACTGAGGCACCAGTGTTGTTTGAAGCATCGATGATTTCACGTGCAAGACGTTCAACCATTGTGTGTTCACCACGCAACCGTGCGTATTGAACAATCCAACGAAGACCTAAAGTGGTCCGACGTTCTGGACGAACTTCGATTGGAACTTGGTAGTTTGAACCACCAACACGACGAGCCTTAACTTCAAGAACAGGCATAACGTTTTCCATAGCTTGTTCGAAAACTTCTACAGGGTTGTTGCCTGTTTCATTCTTAATTTCATCAAATGCTGCATACAAAATCTTAGTAGCAGTTCCGCGCTTACCATCGATCATCAAGTGGTCAATCAAGCTGGTAACCAACTTTGAGTTGTACATTGGATCTGGTAAAATTTCACGCTTTTGTACATGTCCTTTACGTGGCATTACTTAATCCCTCCTAATATTTTACTTCTTGTCCTTAGGCTTCTTGGTACCGTACTTAGAACGTGATTGCATCCGTCCTTCAACACCAGCAGTATCAAGAGTACCACGAACGATGTGGTAACGAACCCCAGGCAAATCCTTAACACGACCACCACGAATTAAAACAACAGAGTGTTCTTGGAGGTTGTGACCAATACCAGGGATGTAAGCAGTAACTTCAATCAAGTTTGAAAGACGTACACGGGCGTACTTCCGCAAAGCTGAGTTAGGCTTCTTAGGTGTCATAGTACCGACACGGGTAGCAACCCCACGCTTTTGTGGTGATGGAGTCTTAACTTCTTCCTTCTTAAATGTGTTGTAAACATATCCAAGAGCTGGTGACTTTGACTTGCCCTTGTGGCTCTTCCGGCCTTTACGTACCAATTGGTTAATGGTTGGCATAATTTTTCCCCTTCCTAGTTTTAAGTCCACACATCCAGGTGGTTCTTTTTTACGAATAAAAAAAGTGCTTGGATGTTATTAAATTATGTGCCTTCGTTGACGCAAAGTCTGCCCAACGACAGACACCGACGTTGCTATAAAAAGCACCTTTAATAGACTATCACGGTCTTCTACTAATGTCAACGAAGTCTTGCTAACTTTTCTAAGGATCATTTCGTTGTTTTTACGTTATGGATCTATAGAGAAAGTTTCTGGAGATGATATTATTGTTCTTTATGTTTATTAATTGCACCATTCTTACTACCTTGGGCTCTTTTGTTACCCTCTGCGGTCAACGACAACTTAATAATCAATTACCCTGGTCGCCCAAACATTCCGTTTGTGATTTTTGCCATCATCCCCTCAGTTGGTGGCAGCTTATTCCAATCCTGGGCTTCATTATTCAACGCGGGCGTTGCCATTGGTGTGACGCACGGATTTCAGCATTTTTCCCAATATCAGAACTCACGGTGATTCTTGTCACGGTTAAAACATTCTCTTCCTCCTGGTCCCATAATCTGATCTTTACCATTGTCATTCTTACACTTTTATACCTTTCAACAACCGATTTTATTAGCCAGGTAATCTACCCAGTTGCATTAATTGGGTTGTTTCCACTTCTTCTCGTTCTACCACGCCAATCATTTTCAATCGGTAAACTCATGGTTGAATTAGTTATAATGGGACTCTTCCTTTTTGGATTACAGCATATTACGAAGGGGCTGGGAACGGGCGATATTGAATTCATTCTCGTAACCGACCTGATTGGGGGCTGGGAATTAACAACACAAATTATATTGATCGGTTGTCTACTAACACTAATTCCAGCCCTAATAAAAAGGAACAGCAAGCTGCCCCTTATTCCAGGATTAGCGCTTGGCTTCATCCTGAGGCTGCTTTTCTGTTCCTACTAGTGTTTCTTCTTCTGCAGAGCTGTTTTTGATTTTAACAAGAAATAGCCGCTCACCATATTGAGCAAGGTTTTCAATATTTTGCAGTAATAGTAATAACCACGAGAATGAAAGGGCAAACTCAATCAGCTCAAAAGCCGTCAGTGATAAATAATTAGCTAGCTTAAAAATTATATACTCCGCTCCCATCACTGCCCCAATTACATAAGAAGTAACTAAGAATTGCTTAGTAACTTCTGGAAGGATCCAGCGAATAGCAACAATTAAAATTAACATAATATAAACTAGCCACATTGAAATCCGATCATGAAGGATGTGGAATTTAGGATTATTAGGAAATAACCCAATTGCAGCAATACAAGCTGCTTCTCCATATAGTAGCCACCGTAATAATTGGGTTTTAATTCCCGGATACTTTTGCTGTAGGTTAACAAAGAGATAATCAACTAACGCCATCATTAACAATCCCGAAAATATCAGGGTCACGTTAAATTGTAAATTAGCTGAATTCTTGGCTGTTCCTAAAAAACTAAAGTTATATTTCCACCAATCACGAGTAGAATTGGTTAACATCGAAAACAGCATTCCACCAATAATCATTATCGTCAATAGGTTAGTAATGATCGCCGAAGAGAGAGTCAGTGCAAGATTAATCATTAAGTAATTGATCACAGCAACGATCACAAAGACAAAGGTTGTCGAAGTATAGATATCAAATCGTGCATCCGTAAATAACTTTTCTAATAGCCAGAAGAAAGCTGAAAAAGAAAAGGCAATGATTAGTCCGCAAGCAATGGTAATTGTCGGCAAACTTCGCCAGTAAATATTTTTCGTTGGCCCAGTATTCCGCAATTTTGTAACAATAAAGCTAATTACAAAAACAAACAAACCACTTACCAGACTTAATAACGTTGCACCGTTAGCAATTGAATAATCACCGGTGATCGGAACTGTTTTCATATGACGTTCGTAACAGAAAACAAAAAAGCAAATCGTTAAAAGTAAGGCTGGTAAAATATACCAATATAGCCTAATTTTAGGTAGTTGGTCAATTACTCGTGAAGGTCTAATAGTGATTTCGTTATGGTTAACATTTAACTCTAGCTGTTCGTTGGCAGTAAAACCCGTTTTTTCCATGGCTGATGATGGAATTTCAATAGTATATTTCTTTGACATTTTTTCTCCCAATAGCAACAAAGAACCATAGTCTGTTAGCTATAGTTCTTCTCTCATTTTCAATATTTAAAATAGCAAAAAGGGCTATGACAATCAAGTCATAGCCCTTTTATAGATTAAGCAAATTAATTTTGTTTGTCTTCTTCCTTCATCTTAGCTTCTAAGTCCTTGATGGAGTAAGCAGCAACATTAACTTCCTTTGGCTTAATGTTCCGGTATGTACTCATACCAGTACCGGCTGGAATAATCTTACCGATAATAACATTTTCCTTCAAACCAACTAATGGGTCATTCTTACCACGAATAGCAGCATCAGTCAGAACACGAGTAGTTTCCTGGAATGAAGCAGCTGATAAGAAACTGTTAGTTTCAAGGGCAGCCTTGGTAATTCCTAAGATAACTGGACGAGCAGTAGCTGGGATATTACCAGCTACTAATGTCTTGTAGTTAGCATCACGGAATTGACCAATGTCCATCAACTGTCCTGGTAACATATCCGTGTCACCCGGATCCATGACACGAACCTTCCGCATCATTTGACGAATCATGATTTCAACGTGCTTATCTAACAGATCGATCCCCTGCATACGGTAAACCTTTTGAACTTCAGCAAGAAGATAAGTTTCTGTAGAAAGAACGTCACGAACGCGAATTAATTCCTTAGGATCAATTGAACCTTCGTTAAGGGCAGTTCCACGGTGAATAAAGTCACCTTCAGCAACCCGCATCCGTGCAGTAATTGGTAAGGTGTATGTCCGGGTATCAGTTTCACCCTTAACAGTAACATCCTTGGTCCGTTCTGCCGGATTTTCTTCGATTGATTCAACTTCACCAGTAACCTCAGTAATGGTTGCACGACCCTTAGGATTACGTGCTTCCACAATTTCTTGAACACGAGGGAGACCTTGAGTAATATCTTCGTTACCGGCAACACCACCAGTGTGGAAGTTCCGCAAGGTCAATTGAGTACCCGGTTCACCGATTGATTGAGCGGCAACAGTACCTACTGCTTCACCGGCTTCAACCCGGTCACCAGTAGCCGCATTTCGGCCGTAGCATCGTTCACAAACACCGTGTTCAGTGTTGCAAGTAAATGCAGAACGGATAGTAACCTTCTTAACACCCGCATCAACAATCTTTTGTGCCATTGCTTCGTCGATGAGAACGTTCTTGCCGACAATCTTTTCACCAGTCTTTGGATCAAAGACGGACTTCATGGTGTAACGACCCATAATCCGGTCGTAAAGCGGTTCGATCATTTCATTACCGTTTGTAATTGCAGTAACTTCAAGACCACGGTCAGTACCACAGTCCTTTTCACGAACAACAACATCCTGAGCAACATCAACTAACCGCCGAGTTAGGTAACCTGAGTTGGCAGTCTTCAAGGCAGTATCGGTCATTCCCTTACGAGCACCGTGAGAAGAAATGAACATTTCCAGCACTGACAAACCCTCATAGAAGTTAGAAAGAACTGGCAATTCCATAATCTTACCGTTTGGAGATGCCATTAATCCACGCATTCCGGCAAGCTGAGTAAAGTTAGAAATGTTACCACGAGCACCTGAGTCGGACATCATGTTGATTGGGTTATGGATGTCCATGTGTTCAATCAGCTTGTTTTGAACTTCATCCTTAGCATCATTCCAGATACCAATAACTCGATCATACCGTTCATCGTCAGTAATCAAACCACGACGGAACTGCTTAGTAACTAAGGCAACTTGCTTCCGAGCCTTCTTGATAATTTCTGGCTTTTCAGGCAAGTCGTGAATATCTGACATTGCAGTAGTCAAACCGGAAATTGTTGATTCGTAGTAACCAAGATCCTTAATCCGGTCAAGGAATTGAGAAGTCTTAGTAACCTTGTATTGCTTGTAAACTTCAGCAATCAAGTCAGACAAGAAGCCCTTCTTGAATGGTGGAACTAGTGGTGCATTTTCAAGGTATTCATTGATATCTTCACCTGGATCAAGGAAGAAGCGATCATCAACACCCTTAGTAATGTTATCAGCAGTAGGTTCGTTAATGTAATTGAAATCTTTAGGAAGAATCCGGTTAAATAATAACTTACCTACACTAGTTACCATGATCTTGCCGCGTTGCTCATCAGTAAATGGCTTGTCGGGGAATGCTGAAACTTGTACACCAACACGAGTTTGAAGCGAAACATAATTGTTCCGGTATGCCATTTCAGCTTCATCGGTATCCTTGAAGATCATTCCTTCACCTTCACGACCCTTATCTTCAGTGGTCATGTAGTAGTTACCGATAACCATATCCTGAGATGGAGAAACGATTGGTTCACCGTCACGAGGACTTAAAATGTGGGAAGCGGCAAGCATTAACAACCGTGCTTCGGCTTGTGCTTCGTCTGAAAGTGGTACGTGGATCGCCATCTGGTCCCCATCAAAGTCGGCATTATAAGCTGTACATACCAATGGGTGAAGACGCATTGACTTTCCAGAAACCAGAATTGGTTCGAACGCCTGAATACCTAACCGGTGCAAAGTAGGGGCACGGTTAAGAAGAACTGGGTGTTCCTTGATAACATCTTCAAGAACATCAAAGACATCATCATCACGACGATCAATCTTCCGCTTAGCTGCCTTAACGTTGGCGGATAACCCACGCTTAACTAATTCGTGCATGATAAATGGCTTGAATAATTCAAGAGCCATTGGAACAGGAAGTCCCATTTGGTTCATTCGTAATGATGGACCAACATCAATAACTGAACGACCAGAGTAATCAACCCGCTTACCAAGCAAGTTTTGACGGAAACGTCCTTGCTTACCTTTCAGAAGGTGAGAAAGAGACTTCAATGGACGGTTACCAGGACCTGAAACGGGACGACCCCGACGACCATTATCAATCAAAGCATCGACAGCTTCTTGGAGCATCCGCTTTTCGTTTTGAACAATGATTCCTGGTGCTTGCAACTTCAAAAGACGCTTCAAACGGTTATTCCGGTTAATAACCCGCCGGTATAAATCGTTTAAGTCAGAAGTAGCGAACCGACCACCTTCAAGTTGAACCATTGGCCGTAAGTCAGGTGGCATAACAGGAATAACATCAAGAACCATCCATTCTGGCTTATTACCAGACTTAATGAATGCTTCCAAAATATCCAAACGACGGATAGCACGAGTCCGCTTCTGACCAGTTGCTTCCTTCAGTTCTTCCTTTAATTCGGCAGCTTCCTTATTAAGGTCGACATCTGCTAATAACTTCTTAATAGCAGCGGCACCCATTTCAGCAGTAAAGCGGTCGCCAAATTCAGCCTTCTTATCACGGTATTCTGCTTCAGAAAGCAATTGTTTCTTTTCAAGTGGAGTATCACCTGGATCCAAAACAACGTATGAAGCAAAGTAAATAACTTCTTCAAGTGAACGTGGACTCATGTCTAAGACAAGACCCATCCGACTTGGAATCCCCTTGAAGTACCAAATATGGGAAACCGGAGCAGCCAATTCAATGTGCCCCATCCGTTCACGACGAACCTTTGAACTAGTAACTTCAACACCACAACGGTCACAGACACGACCCTTGTAGCGAATCCGCTTGTACTTACCACAAGCACATTCATAGTCCTTAGTTGGGCCAAAGATTCGTTCGTCAAACAGACCTTGTTTTTCTGGCTTTAAAGTCCGGTAATTGATAGTTTCGGGCTTCTTAACTTCCCCATAAGACCAACTACGGATCTTATCTGGTGATGCCAGGCCGATCTGCATACTTTCAAATTTATTGACATCAATCAAAGGATTTTCCTCCTTATTTTAGTAGTTTACGTTCAGCACTAAGTAAAACTAGTCTTGCTTAGTCTTGTCTTGTTCATCAGTTGTTGCAGCTGATTTATTATCGGTAGACGTCTCGTCTTTCTTTTCTTCAGCATTGTGCTTTGCAGCATACTTAGCTAAAGCATCAACATTAACAACCTCATCATCGTCTTCATCCATGTTCTTCAATTGAACTTCATTCTGGTTACCGTCAAGAACCTTCATATCAAGACCTAATGCCTGTAATTCCTTAACAAGAACCCGGAATGATTCAGGAACACCTGGTTTTGGAATTGGTTCACCATTAATAATGGCATCGTAAGTCCGAACACGACCAACAGTATCATCTGACTTGTAAGTAAGGATTTCTTGAAGAGTGTAAGCAGCACCGTAAGCTTCAAGGGCCCAAACTTCCATTTCACCGAACCGCTGACCACCAAACTGAGCTTTACCACCCAATGGCTGTTGAGTAACAAGTGAGTATGGTCCAGTAGAACGAGCGTGAATCTTATCGTCAACCATGTGGGCTAACTTAAGGTAATGCATTGAACCAACGGCAATCCGGTTTTCAAATGGTTCACCTGTCCGACCATCATAAAGAATTGTCTTACCGTCTTCAGGGAACCCGGATTCCTTAACAGCATCCCAAACATCCTTATCAGTAGCACCATCGAATACTGGTGTTGCCATGTGAATTCCAAGACGCTTTGCAGCCATCCCTAAGTGCAATTCAAGCAACTGTCCGATGTTCATACGACTTGGCACACCCATTGGACTTAACATAATGTCGATTGGTGTACCATCTGGCATATATGGCATATCTTCTTCAGGAACAACGATAGAAACAGTCCCCTTGTTACCGTGACGACCTGACATCTTATCACCGACTTGGATCTTCCGCTTTTGAGCAATGTAAACCCGAACCATGGTGTTAACACCTGGTGAAAGTTCATCCCCATTTTCACGGGTAAAGACCTTAACGTCTTGGATAATACCGCCACCACCGTGAGGAACACGGAGAGAAGTATCACGAACTTCACGTGACTTTTCACCAAAGATAGCGTGAAGCAACCGTTCTTCAGCAGATAATTCTGTCATTCCCTTAGGAGTAACCTTACCTACTAAAATATCGCCGTCGTGAACTTCAGCACCAATCCGGACAATCCCATTTTCGTCCAGATCCTTAAGTGCATCGTCACCAACGTTAGGAATTTCGCGAGTCATTTCTTCAGGTCCTAACTTAGTTTCCCGAGCTTCTGATTCGTATGACTCAATATGGATTGATGTATAAACATCATCCTTAACTAACCGTTCGCTAATTGCGATGGCATCTTCGAAGTTGTAACCTTGCCAAGTCATGAAGGCAATCAATGGGTTTTGACCTAAGGCTAATTCACCTTGTTCCATTGATGGTCCATCAGCAAGAACGTCATCAGCATCTACATGTTCGCCAACCTTAACGATTGGACGTTGGTTGTAGTTCTTGCCACCGTTAGAACGACGGAACTTCATCAGCTTGTAAGTATCAAGAGTGCCATCTTCTTCACGAACACGAACTTCGCGAGCATCAACATATTCAACTGTCCCTGACTTCTTAGCAATCATGGCCACCCCAGAGTCATGGGCTGCTTTGTAGTCAATTCCAGTACTTACTAATGGTGCATGTGGGTTCAACAATGGAACAGCTTGCCGCTGCATGTTGGCACCCATCAAGGCACGGTTAGAGTCATCGTTTTCAAGGAATGGAATACATGCGGAAGCAACGGAGACAACTTGTTTTGGAGAAACGTCCATGTAGTCGACGTTCTCAACGCTCGTTTCAATGTAATCATCCTTATCACGACACATAACTTGGTCTTGAGCAAATGAACCATCATCATTCAAAGGCGTGTTAGCCTGAGCAATGATGTAGTTATCTTCTTCGTCGGCTGTTAAGTAGTCGATCTTATCAGTAACTTTATGGGTCTTCCATGAAACACGACGGTATGGAGTTTCGATGAATCCATACTTATTAACACGAGCATATGATGAAAGACTGTTAATCAAACCAATGTTAGGACCTTCAGGAGTTTCAATTGGACACATCCGACCATAGTGAGTATAGTGCACATCACGAACTTCATATCCGGCCCGATCACGAGTTAAACCACCAGGACCAAGAGCAGAAAGGCGCCGCTTATGAGTTAATTCGCCAAGTGGGTTAGTCTGATCCATAAACTGTGACAATTGTGAAGAACCAAAGAATTCACGAATTGAGGCAACAACTGGCCGAATATTAATCAGTTGTTGTGGTGTAACAGTGTCAGGATCTTGAATTGACATCCGTTCCCGAACAACCCGTTCCATCCGTGCTAAACCAATCCGGAATTGGTTCTGCAATAATTCACCAACTGAACGAATCCGCCGGTTACCTAAGTGGTCAATATCATCGGTTGTCCCAATACCTTCTTGCAAGTTGAAGAAGTAGTTCAATGAGGCAAGAATATCAGCTGGTTCAATATGCTTGTATTCCAATGGAATGTGGCCATTACCGATAATTGGTACAACCCGTTCTGGATCTTCGTGGGAGTAAACCAAAACTTTTTGAAGCTTTACTGGTTCAGTAACCACAGCTTCATCAGAAGGAGTGTAGGTAATCATCTTAAAATCATCACGATCTAAGTATGGTTCCAACTTCTTCAATACTTCCTTAGTAACCTTGTCGCCCTTTTGAGCAAGGACTTCACCAGTATCTGGATCGGCAAGGGTTTCAGCTAAGGTTTCACCAAGAAGACGGTACTTCAACATTAACTTCTTGTTAGTCTTGTATCGACCGACCGGAGCCATATCATAACGCTTAGGATCAAAGAACCGTGCGGTTAACAGGTTCCGAGCTGAGTCGGCAGTCTTAGGTTCACCTGGACGAAGACGTTCGTAGATATCTTTGAGTGCTTCTTCAACCCGAGAGTCTTCAGCATTCTTATGAACATCCTTATCCAAAGTTAATGATAAGGTCTCACTGTTGCCGCCAAACATATCAATGATTTCATCATCTGAACCAAAGCCAAGCGCCCGGATTAATTCAGTCATTGGCAGCTTACGAGTCCGGTCAATTCGAACGTAAGAAATGTTCTTAGCATCAGTTTCGTATTCAAGCCAGGCACCACGGTTAGGAATAAAGGTAGCACCATAACTTGGCCGACCGTTCTTGCCAGCTTCTTCACTATAGTAAACACCTGGTGACCGAACTAATTGAGAAACAATAACCCGTTCAGCACCATTAATAATGAAGGTCCCTTGATCTGTCATTAATGGGAATTCACCAAAGAAAACATCTTGAGACTTAATTTCCCCAGTCTCATGGTTAGTAAGACGCAAAGTAACGTGAAGTGGTGCTGAGTAATTTGCATCATGTTCACGTGCTTCATCAACAGTATACTTAGGTTCCAAAAGTTGATAGTCAACGAATTCCAATGATAACTTCCCTTGGAAATCATCAATTGGCATAATATCATCAAACATTTCCCGCAAACCTTTATCCATGAACCAGTTATATGAGTCCGTTTGGATTTCAATCAGGTTTGGCAACTCGAGAACTTCTTTGATTCGGGAGTAGCTACGACGGGTACGGTGCTTACCGTATTTAACTAAATGTCCGGCCAAACTGTTCACCTCTCTAATTTATTCAGTGAGTTCAAATATTACAATTTGGTTACAAATGAACTAAAATCATAATTTTGAGCAAAAAAAATCCAAAAACAGTTAAAAACTGCCTTTGGTTTTATTTACTGAACCTAATGGACAATAGATCATTAAGTTCATATGAGAACTCACAATTACATACTTTTGTAGTATATAAGATAATTTATTAAATGTCAATAGAGTTACTCAACTAATTATTTTGTTTTTGAGAGTCCGCTAATAATGCAGTCCAAAATTAATTGATCACGCTGATCGTCACTAATATTGTGCCCGCCGATTGGTTGGTAAGTACCAAAAATTGGCGAGATACCTGCTAAGAACAATTCAGCAGCCTCTTGCGGCAAAATATCAGGACGCAATTCAACTTCAGGTTGCTTAAAGTACTCAGCAATTGGTTGAAGATAATTCATTGCAAGAATCATGTTCAATTTTTGTTGGGAACTCCTTGAAAGCAAACTAACTGCTTGGTGGTATTGATCGTAAATACTTACTGGGTGATGCTTTTTCAGTGCAACCGCAATTTGCCACAATTGTTCGTTAGGCGTCAGCTTATGTTTTCGCATTACCTTATTGATATCCTTGCGAACCTTACTACTCAAATTAGTCATCACGTCTAGATAGAGGACTTCCTTATCGCTAAAGTGGTGGTAAAGAGCCGGTTGAGTAATCCCAACTTGCTTAGCGATATCACGAGTAGAAGTTTCACCGAAGCCTTTTTGTAAGAAGAGCTTAGTTGCCGTTCTCATAATTGACTGTCGTGTTTTTTCAAGCTGTTCAGCTCTCTTCATACTTTACTATCTCCTAACATATTAATCACATTATAAATATATAATGCCACCAAAGCTCTGATTTGACAAGCTTTTAGGCAAAATTCTCTCCTTTCTAATCAGATATAGATAAAATAATATTGCTATTCTTATTAATTTCAATTGAACAGATGATAACAGAAATGTTTAATAATTTTCCGTAAACAAAAAGACTTCAACGTTTAGAAGACTAAATGTCAAAGCGCATTTTTAATTTTAATTTTTCACCATTCGCTCATGATGATCATTTTTTACTTTCAAGGTAATTTTACCTTGGTGGGCACCAACAACAACGTTATCACCAGTTTTAACATTGCCGCTTAATAACGCAGTGCTTAACGGATCCTCAATTAGATCCTGCAATGCCCGTCGTAATGGCCGAGCACCATATGCCGGATCATAACCCTCAGTCGCAACAACATCAATGGCTGCAGGTGTAACTTTTAGGTTAATTCCTTGTTCGGCAACTCGCGCTCTTAATTGGGCAACCATTAATTTAATAATTTGATGAAGTTCATCCTTTTGTAAGGAGTGGAAAATCACTGTTTCATCAATCCGGTTCAGAAATTCGGGACGGAAATGCAGCTTCAATTGTTGACGAATTGCAGATGCCATTGCCTGATAGTCCTGGCTAACATCACGCGCGCCAAATCCGACCTCTTTTTCATCCTGAAGCTGAGTAGCACCCAAATTAGATGTCATAATAATGATGGTATTACGGAAGTCAACTTTTCGTCCCTTAGCATCAGTCAAGTAACCATCGTCGAGAACCTGAAGCAGTAAATTAAAGACATCAGGGTGTGCTTTTTCCGCTTCATCTAATAGAACAACCGAATACGGGTGTTGCCGAACCTTTTCGGTTAATTGACCACCTTCATCATAGCCAACATAACCTGGAGCAGCACCGATTAAACGACTAGTACTGTACTTTTCCATGTATTCAGACATGTCAATTCGGATCATATTATCTTCAGAGCCAAACATTGCTGCCGCTAAAGCCTTAGCTAATTCCGTTTTTCCTACTCCTGTTGGCCCAAGGAACATAAATGATCCAATTGGCCGTTGCGGATCCTTTAACCCGCTCCTTGCTCGACGGATTGCCTTTGCAACTACTGATACAGCCTCATTTTGACCAATAACCCGATTATGAAGAACCTTTTCGAGGTTAACCAGCCGTTCACTCTCGCTCTTTTTAAGCTGAGTTAACGGAACACCGGTCCATTCAGCGACAATTTTTGCAACATCTTCTCCTGTCGTATGGAGCTTTTGCCGCGCGGATTGTTGTTCAGCCTCTTTCTGTTGCTCGTCAACTTTAGCCTTCAATGTTAACTCCTCTTGCCGGAGATTAGCTGCTTCATCAAAATCCTGGTTCTCAATTGCAGCTTCTTTTTGTTGCCGGAGTTGTGCCAGCTTTGTGGTCAATGATGGTTGATGATTTCCCTTTTCTTCGGCATCGATCCGTACCATTGAGGATGCTTCATCAATTAAATCGATCGCCTTATCTGGTAAATAACGGTCTGTGATGTACCGACTTGATAATTTAACGGCCTGCTTTAATGCAGCGTCATCAATTTTTACATGATGGTGTTCCTCATACTTTGGTCGCAAGCCATTCAGGATCTGCAAAGCAACATTTTCAGTTGGCTCTTCAACCTGAACAGTCGCAAACCGCCGTTCTAGTGCGGCATCAGATTCAATATACTTTTGGTACTCATCAAGAGTCGTGGCCCCAATTGTCTGCAAATCACCGCGAGCAAGCGCAGGCTTTAAAATATTTGAAGCATCGATCGCTCCTTCAGCACCACCAGCACCAATCAAAGTATGTAATTCATCAATGAAGAGGATCACATGACCATCTTTTTGAATCTCATCAATAACCTTCTTCAGCCGATCCTCAAACTCGCCACGATACTTAGTCCCAGCAACTAATGATCCCATATCAAGCATCATCAGTCGTTTCTGTGCTAAGTCTTCAGGAACTTCATTGTTAGCCATTCGCCGAGCTAGTTCCTCAGCAATTGCCGTCTTTCCGACACCGGGTTCCCCAATTAACACTGGATTATTCTTTGTTCGACGACTTAAGATCTGTTCTACCCGCCGCAATTCATTGTCACGACCAATTACGGGATCAAGTTTGCCATCCCTTGCCATCTGGGTCATATCGCGTGCAAGCTTGTCAAGAGTTGGCGTCTCCGATCTTCGTGCACGTTGTCCCGGCTGTCTTCCCAACCGCTGTCGTGCTTGAATATCTGATACACCAAGACGACGTAAGGTTACTTTGCGGATTTGTCGTGGCAATACATCTAAACTCATTAAAATCCTGGAAGAGAGGATCCCCTCATCCGAAATCAACGCAAGCAGTAAATGCTCAGTACCAATTTTCAAAGCGTTCAACTGTTGTGCTTCTTGTCCCGCTAGCGCTAATACTTGACGCGCTTTAGGAGAATATGGAAGGTAATCGGCTGGGCCCATGTCATCCATTGTCCCATAGCCAATCATCCGCTCGATTTCTTCTTGAATATCATCGCTAGTAATGGAGAATTGCTCAAAAATTTTGCTAGCAATTCCCTCCCGTTCAATTGCCAACGCGAGTAATAAGTGTTCAGTACCAACGGCTTGGTGCTTAAAGTACTTTGCTTGTTCATGGGCGAGTGCCAAGACGTGTTTGGCACTTGGTGTAAACATATTATCCATTAACTGCTTTCCTCCTAGCTCTCATACCGTAAACGATTAAGCATTGAAATTAAAATTCTTGCTCTTAACCGAGCTTCAACATTACAATCATTCACATTTAGGGTTTGCTTTGACAAGGCAACTAACATTAAGTCCCCCTCTCGCCTTGTCAGCACTTTTTCATCATAAAGCGTTCGAATAATGTCATAAGCATCACGCTCACTAATTGAATCCCCAATTGCTTGGATTAGTGAGTTTAACACATCAACATTATCAAGTAAATTAACGCGCTCAATTCGAATATAGCCGCCACCACCACGTTTACTTTGCACTAGGTATCCATGCTGAATAGTAAATCGGGTTTTAATTACATAATTAATTTGTGACGGAACAACATCAAAATGATTGGCAATTTCCGAACGACGAATTTCAATTTGAGATGACTCACCAAGGATTTGTTTCAAATACTCCTCAATAATGTCAGAAATACTTTTCTCTTCCATCCCATCACCTCCAAATTTCTTGACTAATCTTGACCAAATTTTACCACAATATTAATTCAGGGACCAGAAAACTATCTCACTAAAAGAATAAGCATCAGCAAATCATTTAAGAAAAAGGCTGTGACATACTTTCCATTGCTGAGATAAAAAGCAAATAACACATAACATATAAAGCCCCCAGAGTTTGGCTTCACCTTACTCTAGGAGCTTATTTATGTTTGATAGTGGGATAGAACTAACTTGCCTAGTTCGTTGTCCCACCTCCGCCGACGCGAAACTAGTCTGTAAGAAAGATGGCTACTGCGCTGTTATATTAACTATCTTTAAAATAGCAAAGAGACTGAGTTAGTTCTCAGCCTCTCTCGCTAAATTTCAAAAAGGGGATATTTTATAGATTAATCTTCTAAGCTGAAGTCAACAACGTTCCGACCAACAACCTTGTTATCCTTTAATTCTTGGATCATGTCATTGATTTCGCTTAACTTCCGAGTCTTAACAATTGGGTGAACCTTGCCTTCAGCACCAAATTGGAAACATTCAGCCAAGTCTTGACGAGTACCAACTAATGAACCAGCAACGATAATCCCGTCAAGAACAGTCTTAGCAATGTTAAGCTTCATGTCACCTTGTGGAAGAGCAACGGCAACCAACTTACCATCTGGACGAAGTGAATCAACGGCTTGGTCAAATGCTGAAGCTGAAACAGCAGTTACAACAGCAGCGTGGACACCGCCAACCTTTTCTTGGATTTGCTTATCAACATCGCCATCGTGACGGTTAATAACAATTTCAGCACCGTTTTCCTTAGCAGCTTCAAGTTTTTCAGGGTTACCATCAACGGCAATAACGTGAGCGCCGAAAACATTGTGGGCAAATTGAATACCCAAGTTACCAAGACCACCAGCACCAACAATAGATACCCATTGACCTGGCTTGATGTCAGCAACCTTCAATGCCTTGTACATAGTAACACCGGCACAAGTTAATGAAGTAGCTTCAACTGGGTCAAGACCTTCTGGAACCTTAACAGCATAATCAGCAGGAACGATACATTGTTGAGCCATTGCACCATCAGCAGTGTAACCAGCATTCAAAACGTTCCGACAAAGTGTTTCACGACCAGTGAGGCAGTATTCACAGTGTCCACAACCCTTGAAGAACCAAGCAATTGATACCCGATCCCCAACCTTTAAGGAAGTAACACCAGGAGCAACTTTAGATACACGACCAACACCTTCGTGACCAATAATCCGTCCTGGCTTCTTACCAAAATCACCAGCAGCAACGTGCAAGTCAGTGTGACAAAGACCACAATATTCCATGTCAACTAGGGCTTCACCAGGTTTAAGATCCCGAAGTTGAACATCCTTAACAGTAACGTAACCATCTACTGGATCGTTAATAACAGCAGCTTTCATAATCTAAAATCTCCTTTGAACTTGTTATCATTTACACAAAATATAATAACAAATTCATTTTGGTTTTTAAAGCGCTTTTGTGAATAAATAAACAGAAAATCAACAGACCAATATCCATTAGTTTCTTATTAATTTACTGAAGCTAGCATCACCTAATCAATACCAATTGTGAGTGTTTTAGCAAATAAATTTTATGCACTATGACTGAATTTGTTCACCATAGTAAATTTCATAAAGGTCTTCAGCAGTTTGGCGAAGAGTTTGATAATCAATATTATTAGTAAATAGCATCAACGTTCGTTTAGTTTTATAATCCGCAAAAAAACAGCAATTATATCCTGGCTCACTACCATTAGCCCGAATAACTGTTCCTTGAAAATAAACGCCACCAAAATAAGCTTCACGCTGGCTCTTTGGTTGGTTAGCAAAGTTCTTAATAAGTTTTGGTTTACCGATTACGTCGTGGTAAATAAATTTCCAATAGTTTAATGGTGAAAGCAATAAATCACCAGCACCAATTTCTGACGAAGCAGTTTGTGATAGTATCTGCCAAGTCACACCCGGCTGCATAGTTTGCAATACTTGACGTGGCTTTACCTGATACACCATTTTTAGCTGATGGTGATTTGCTGACTTTAAAACCGTCTTTTTTATAAAACGAGCATATTTATCATGTGTTCGCTGGCGAATAATAGCACCTAATACCTCAAAATCAATATCCTGATAATTCCAATCATGACTGGCTGTATTCTTAAAATGATGAAGGGAGAAACGTTCCTGACTTTTTTCATTATTTAAAGTTTTCTTCGGCAACGCACCATCATTTTGCAAACCACTTGTATGGGTCATTAACTGTTGTAACGTTATTTGGTTGCTCCCTTGGATTTGGGGATAATATTTACTTAGTGGTGTCTCCCACTTCAACTCTCCCCTTTGAACGAGCTGGTATATCGCAACCCCTGTTATCAATTTTTGTAACGAACCAATTGGAAATAGAGCATTAGGAGTAACAACCTGTGCTGGGTTAGCTGTAATTTTATTTTTTAAGACTAATGGTTGATCTCGCTTCCCATTAACTAGGATAATTCCATTGATATGGTGATCATGAAGGTATGTCTGTAATTCTACCTTGGTTTTCCTATCAACCTGACTGGCGTTCACATTTTTTTGTGGACTCCAAAGAAGCACTCCCAAAATAATTACCGGTATTAATAATAAGTAGAATAATTTCCTTGTCATAAGCCGTTCCTAAGAATTAAAGTGTAATTTAAAGTAAGGTGTCTTCACCAAGTCATTACTACTAAAAAAGCAGGATAGAACTAACAACTTAGTTTCCCTGCCCTCTATATTATAATAATCGGAACTACAAGATTTGAACTTGCGACCTCTGCGTCCCGAACGCAGCGCTCTACCAAGCTGAGCTAAGTTCCGAAAAGAAAAAGCGTGACAACACTAAGTAGTGTGCCACGCATTCAAGTAGTGCACCCAGAAGGAGTCGAACCTTCAACCTTCTGATTCGTAGTCAGACACTCTATCCAATTGCGCTATGGGTGCATAAAGAGCGGAAGACGGGATTCGAACCCGCGACCCCCACCATGGCAAGGTGATGTTCTACCACTGAACTACTTCCGCATAACTGTTCTGCAACGATAATTAATATACCACGTGTCACAGACCGATGTCAATATGATTTTGAAATAAAGTCTTATTCCAAATGCGGATGAAGGGACTTGAACCCTTACATCTAAAAGATACAAGATCCTAAATCTTGCGCGTCTGCCAATTCCGCCACATCCGCATATGGAGGATACAGGGCTCGAACCTGTGACCTCCTGCTTGTAAGGCAGATGCTCTCCCAACTGAGCTAATCCTCCGAAAAATGATATATTCATAATGGAACTTTATTAATATATCATCATTTAAATTTAGTGTCAACAATTATTTTAAACCAAGTTCAATTAATTTTTGATCAATCATTTTCAACACTTGGCGTGCCGCCGCTGGATCCTCAACAAAGTCATACTTATCCCCATCAATCAACATCTTAGGACTAGCATCGTATTGTTGATACCAATCCCGGTAACGTTCATTAAGGTTTTTGTAGTAATTATAAAGGGATGGATCATTGGCAAGTTGTTCGTATGACCGACCACGTTTTTTTATCCGCTCCAGCATTGTTTCAAATGAAACTTGAATCGTAATTAGCAGATTAGGTGCTTTTTGGTGAGGTTGTTCAGGTAATTCTTCCATCATATTGTGCAGTAATGATGAGTAAATATCTGATTCTGTTTCGGTTGCCCGCCCCATATCAGCATTAAGCTTAAACAACAATGCATCTTCAAAGATCGAGCGATCAAGGACATTTAAATCATTGCCAAAAGAATCTTTAATCTCATCTAGTCGTCGATTCAAAAAGTAAATCTGCAGTAAAAAGCCATACTTTTTCGGGTCCTTATAAAAGAGCGGCAAAATCTTATTATCATCAACAGATTCATAAAATGCTTGGCTATTCAAATGATCAGCCAGTAATCCGGTTAGACTTGTCTTCCCGGCACCAATTGTCCCTGCAAGTGCAATCATTAAATGCTTCTCCCCCTTTAAATTATAAAAAAGCAACTTTACTATTCTAACATTGAACATCAAAAAAAAGAAGAGACTGAATTAGAAGTCTCTTCCTAAATTCAAAGAGGATCCCTATACCTAAATTTTCCAGGTATAGAAACCCTCTTCAAATTTTAATTAATTTTGTTCCGGATCATACTTTTCACCCTTAGTCCGCCGAGAAAGATCTACCTTCTTCAACGGAATAATATGGGTCCTATAGCGAATTTTGTAGTAGAAGAACAAAATCAAGAATAGCGGCACACTCATGTATGTAATCAAAATATTTGACCAGTCAAGTTTTGCGAAGGCCTCAACATTCTGTCCACAAATAACAATTGTACAAAGAACAAACGCAAAAATTGGCCCAAAAGGATACAGAGTTGCGTGATATTTAAGTTCACTTACAGAATGACCTTGAGCAGTATAAGCTTTCCGGAACCGGTAATGTGAAATAGCAATCCCTAGCCATGCAATAAAGCCACAAAGTCCAGAAGCATCTGTTAGGTAGAGGTAAGCTTGCGGAACAACAAACTGAGTTGCGAATGCTAATGTCGACACAACCATCGTTCCGATTAGCGCATAAATCGGTATTCCGCGACGGTTAACATAGCCGAAGAATCGCCATGCATAACCTTCACGAGCCTGCGAGTAAAGCATCCGGGTTGAAGCATATAAACCAGAGTTAGCTGCAGAGACAACCGCAGTTAAGATAACTGCATTCATGATACTGGCAGCGACTGCTAATCCAGCCCGCTTAAAAATAATTGTAAACGGACTCATTGTAATGTTAGTAACATCCGAATTTAACAGGTTCTTATCTGTATATGGTAGGATACAGGCAATTACAAAAATGGCAAAAATATAGAAAAGAAGAATTCGCCAGAAAGTTGAATGAATTGCTTTTGAAATTGACTTTTCAGGAGTAGCAGCCTCTCCAGCAGTAATCCCCACTAATTCTGTCCCTTGAAAAGAGAAACCAGCAACCAAAAATACACTAATAATTGCTGGAATACCGCCAACAAATGGTGCTTTTTTGTAGTGGAAGTTACTAAAACCAACTGGTTGACCGCCCATAATTCCGAGAATGATTGCAACCCCGACAATTAAGAAAACGATCACGGTAATTACCTTAATTAATGCTAACCAGTATTCTGTTTCACCGTACGAACGAACCGACAAATAGTTAATAAGGAAAACTAAAACTAAGACAATTGTGCTAAATACCCAGCTAGGAACATGCGGTAGCCAGAAATTCATTACAATTCCCGCACTGGTTACATCGACTGGAATTGTAATCGCCCAGTTAAACCAGTAATTCCATCCCATTGCAAAGCCTAATGCAGGATCAACAAACTTTGATGAGAATGCAGAAAATGAACCAGTAAGCGGCATATAAGTTGACATTTCACCAAGGCTAGTCATCAAGAAATAAACCATAATACCCATGATTCCGTATGCAACTAGGGCTCCACCTGGTCCAGCAGTTGAGATTGCTGAACCACTGGTAATAAATAAACCAGTACCAATCGTTCCACCAAGAGCAATCATCGCCAGGTGACGTGTTTTAAGCGTTCTTTTTATCTGTCCCTGACCATTACCCGTGTCTTCTGTCATCTTAAATTCCTCCCGTAAATATCCGAGCGACTTACTCAATAAAAAAGGATCTTCCAACAAGGCAACCTCATTAGAAGACCCAAGATTTATCATTGAATCGTTCAGCGAAGCGCCCCGCGATTTATCGCGACAGTCCATGACTTCTTCAATCATGACCCAATACTGCTCAGAATAAGCTAAGCAGTATTTCGGCATTCTTTCCTTTCAAAACCACTCCGGAACTTATTTTCCTAATAGTTAATACTAATAAAGAATGCAACCTCTTCATTTCGATAACATTATACTCTCATCATTTAATAACGCAAGACATCATCGTGTGTCTTAGCGCTTCCAGAGTTCGATCATTCCTGAAGTTATAGCGATACGAATAAAATTACATCGTTTTAAAACGCCAATTGATGAAATATTATTACCTTTTACCTCTGCAGTTACTATGATTTGGGAGTGACTTAGCTGATTACAAACAGCATTCACCCCTTCCGTCATGTATCCTTGATGCTGCTTCTGTGGAAGAAGCAGGTAGCCAATCTCATATTGCCCTGAAAGAATAACACCTGTTTTATCGTAAGAATGGAGAAGGATAATTAGGCCAAGCAATACTCGCTTTCTCCTTTCCCTTATTTGTAGTAAACATTCCGTTTGGGCAAGCATTCCTAAAGTATCTAGGTCAACCTTTCCGGCTGTGACTAACCCTGCCTGCTGAAATAATGATTGATATTTTAGCAGCGGTGTTAGTTCGGTAATTTTTTGTTGCCGAACCCTTTCAATAATAAGGCGTTTCGTTTTAATTTCCATTAAAAGACCATCCATTTCCCGGGAAATAAAAAACGCAAACAAATCAAAAATGATCCTTTGCGTTTTTCATTTAATAAATTGAGTTACTAAAGATTTTTAATTCGCGTAGTTTAGGTGCCCAAGCAACGTATAACCATTCAGCAACTTGAAGCCAAGCATATGCCAAGGCCATTGCCGCAATAGTATCTACGGGCCAGTGAGCATATAAGTATACCCGTGAAACTGCCAAGAAGAAAATTGCAAAGATTAATAATAACTGGCAGATCGTCCGGACAGCTGCTTTCTGAATTATTGGGATTACCACAAGAAAAAGGATCCCGGCGACCAGAAACAATCCAAGAGTATGACCACTTGGAAAACTATAACCGTCATCGACAGCTAAGTGTTGCGCTGGTCGTGCCCGTTTTACAAAATGCTTAACCAACGTTCCTACGACATCCCCACCAACAATTGTACAGATTGCCCATACTGCAGGAATCCGATAATTTCGTAACCATAAAGCAATTGCAATAATTAGGACCCATAGCAAGTCAAGTTTAGGACTTGCTAAAAAGGAAATCAGAGTCATCAGGGCATGGAACCAGCCAATATTTTCCAATCGTTGGCTAGTAAATAACGATTGAAAAACCGCATCCATTGTGGTTCCGATCGTTGAATTGAACTTAATCATTAGCATCAAAATAATAAAAACGATCCCGCTAATTGTAAATCGTTTCCACCGTTGATTATCTGGAACAATTAACATTATCTTTCTCCTATCATCAATTAAACATTAATTTAGAGTATACCATACCCCTAGCTTTTTGATTTTGAAGTTTTTGCTAAACTGATATGCAAGTAGTTTACCGCTCGAATTAACAGTTCGCCAAGTCCGAAACCAAGAGTAATCGCCCCAGCAATTACAATAACTTGATAAAGATATACTGTTGCTAATTGATAGTTACCAATTGCAAAATTACGGACAAGTTTGTAGGCCTGCCCTCCTGGAACAAACGGAACTAGAGCCGGAACATTAAATACAATCATTGGCATCTTCAGGTGACGAGCAGCAGCCATACTAAATAGGGAAATTAAAATGGCAGCGAAAAGATTACTAATCGCCAAACCGGTATGCTGATGATAATACATTATCCAATAGATGACCCAAACACCGCCACCAATAATTCCAGCTGTATTATACGCCCGCACTGGGATATGCAATAAAATACCGAAGCAAACAGTAGATACATATGAAAGAATAAATTGTATAAATAAGTTTTCCCAGTTCATTCGCTTCTCCTAACTAAAACGCATAATGATTACAATTGCACTACCAATCGCTACTGCAGTTAATATTGCTTCGATCCCTCGAGTTGGACCACTAATGAGATTACCAGAAACAAGGTCCCGAGCAGCGTTGGTTAGGGGAATCCCTGGTACCAGCGGCATTACGCCACCAATAATAATTGAATTTGCATTTTGAGTCCAGCCAAGTTTAACGGTTAGAATTGCTAAGCCACCAATAACTAACGACGCACAAAATTCACCAAGATACTGAATTTTAAATTTACGGACAACAAACGAAAATACAGCATAACTTAAGCCGCCAATGATAAATGCCGCCCACCAGTCAACAACATCTCCAGTAAAGACAATCATCAATGCTGCACTTAAAACAGCAGCGGCAAAAGCCTCTAATGGATTTTGCCACCATTCAGTTGTCTGGCGTTCAATTGATTTTAATTGAGCATGAGCCTCGGGTAATTCAATTAGCCCGCTTGCTAGTTCACGAGAAACTTCATTCACTGCTGCAACCTTACTAAGATCATTTTTTCGGCGTCGAATATCAGCAACCTGCGAATTAGGGAGATCGTCACTGCTCGCAACAATCCCGGTTAACGTTGTGAAAGCTTGAAATTTTCTCAAGCCGGCATTTTTTGCTATTCGATCTAAGGTATCGTTGACTCGTTCCATATTTGAACCATTTTCAATGAGCAGTCTTCCTGCTAGAACACAGGTCCGCAATGCAAGAATTCGTCGTTCTTCTGTTAGCATTAATGTTTTCCCTCCCGACGTTCCTAGTTCATGTTTCATCTCTACAAGAAGCTGAGTTGTTATCTTTTTCTAACGCTAAAGTAGCAAAAAGGGCCGAGCTAATTCTCGACCCTTTACATCACTATTTGTCTGAATTTTCGGCCTTAATAAAGATGTTATGTGACGCCTTATACGAAACATTTAGCGGGGTGTCTTCACCATCTTTTTCAATAACTAACGGCCCTTCAAACGGCTCGTGGCGTATTACTTTAATGGTATCATTTGGCCGGAGCTTTAACTCTTCCAGATATGTTAATAATTCATGGTTATCTAAAAACCGCTCAAGCTGAACTGTTTCACCATCATTTGCATCTGCCAGCAGACGGTGTGAAACATCAGGAAACTGTCCACTCGCTGATGGGATAACCCCACCATGAGGACATGCCTGCGGGTGTTGTAAAAAGTTATCTAATGCTGTTGCTAAACGGTCACTTGTTTGGTGTTCTAAGACTTCAGCTTCTGAGTGAACATCCGCAAAATTATAGTGAAGCTTATCAACAAGGAATGTTTCCCATAAGCGGTGCTTACGAACTAGCTCGGCTGCGTACTTCTGTCCCTTTTCGGTAAGTGAAATACCAGCATAGGGTTCATGAACTACTAGTCCTTCATCAGATAATTTTGAAACCATTTCTGTTACAGAACCTGCCGCTATACCTAGGCCTAACGAAATATCCTTATTTGAAACCTTTTTGTGACTACCACCTAGCTCAAAGATAATCTTAAGATAATCTTCTTTCATCGGTGTCAAGGGCTACATCCTCCTCTACTTTGTTTGTCGGCCTACGAACGGTCATCTGGTTAATTTATAATAACATATTTGATTATAGCATAATCAATAAACATCTTCTTCGGATAACCTAATTTTTTTGTTAGTTAACAATTTAATATGCTAAACTTAGGAAGGAGATATCAAAGAAATGAGGAGTTTATGATGGATGAACAAATCACGGGAAAACGCTTTTTAGCGGTAACCGTACTAAACGTTCTGATTACTGTTGTTGAAATTATTGGGGGGCTAGTTTCAGGGAGTCTCGCCCTACTATCCGATGCCTTTCATAACTTAGGAGACTCATTTTCAATTGTTCTTGGCTATGTTGCCCAGTCGATTGCTAACAAGCCGGAGACAAGCAAACGGACATACGGATACCGTCGGGCTGAAATTCTTGCGGCAATGGTCAACGCTGCTTTCCTAATAATCGTCTCGGTTTTCTTAATTATCGAAGCCATTAAACGAATCCAGCAGCCCACACATATTAACGGTGAGATAATGTTAATCGTTGCCGTTGTTGGTTTAGTAGCGAACTTACTTTCAGCGGTTCTACTTCATTCTGGAAGCCACAATAACTTAAATGTAAAAGCAACTTACCTTCATGTCTTAAGTGACGCCTTATCATCATTTGCCGTAATTATTGGCGGTGTGATTCTAACATTTGTTAACCTCACCTGGCTTGATCCAGTTTTGACGATTGCGGTGGCAATTTACATTGCCTATGAGGCTTGGCCTGTAATCAAGCAAACCGTTACTATTCTAATGGAATCCGCACCAAAGCTTGACTATAACGGAATTGAACAAGATTTAGTTAAGATTGATGGTGTTACCGCGGTTCACCATGTTCACGCATGGATGATTGACGAGAAGCGAATCATCTTTTCCGCCCATCTAAACTGTCACGATATGAAGCTAAGCGATGTTGAAAAAATCTATAGTCAGGTCGATAAAATTCTCCGCGAAAAATATGGTATTTGTCACGTCACAATTCAAGCAGAATACCACCGGGGAAAAGACGAGGACTTTTTCGATACGGTGGTTGATGAAGAACATTTAATTAGATAGTAAAAGGGAGTCCGGAAAAATAATTTCCCGGGCTCCCCTTTTACTATCTATAATTTTAGAAAAGCTTACCAACTCCGTAGTGGATGGCAACAGTAATCAACGCGATAATAATATTTCGAATAACCGCAATTTTTACTAGTCCATTTCCAAGCTTTGAACTAATATACCCGGTTAGCGCACTAGTTAAAACTACCGCCAAAATAACCGCATACCACTTATAAGCAGCAGGAGCAAAAGTCATTGCACAAAGGGGAAAAATTCCACCGGCAGCCGCTGAAAAAAGAGAGGAGAACGCGGCATCCCAAGGGTTTAGGTAGTGTCCCAACTCAATGTCATACTTAACCCGAACAACGGTCTCCAAAGGCTTCTTACTAAGAAGATCCTTGGCAATTGCGAGTGAAGTTTCTGGAGTAACACCCTTACTAACATAATAATCCTTAACAGCAGCAACTTCACTTTCAAAATCAGTTTTCAAGAGATGTTGCTCCTTACTTACAGCTGATTCCTCCGTATCCTTCTGTGTTGAAACTGAAGCATATTCCCCAGAAGCCATTGAAAACGCACACGCAAGCAAATCAGATAGACCCGCAATAAAGATCGTAAACCGGTCAGATGTCGCAGCGGCAACGGAAACCAGAACACCAACAACGGTTAAAATACCATCATTCGAACCTAATACTCCAGCACGAAGGGTATTCAGCTTCTCTTCCATCGTTTGTTTCTTTTGTTGTTTAACCTTTTCCATCACTCACCCCTCCTTTAGTGTGCCAGCAGCTGACCAATAATATAGGTAACACCCATAGTTAGCAATCCAGCAATCGCATTCCGAATACTTGACTTCAACCGGTTAGAATTACTCAAGATCGCAGCGCAGTACCCTGTTATTAAGAGGGCGATTAAAACAGCGATTGCGGTCGCAAGAATTCTACTTTCTGCTGGTGCAAGCGTAACTGCTAGCATTGGTAAGACAGATCCGGTTGGAAAAGAGATGAATGATGCAATGGCCGCCGCATATGGACTGGTAAATTCTTTAGGATTAAATCCGTACCGTTCTTGAACAACGGTGGATAGGGCATCCTTATCCATCAATTCCTTAGTAGCCTGCTTAGCAAGTTTAGGATCAATATCCTGATCTTCATACTTTTGTTGAACATAATCAAATTCTTCTTGGTATTGATCATCTAATCGTTGCCGTTCACTAATCAATGCCATTTTTTGCGAGTCCTTCTGGGTAGATACCGATACGTATTCACCCATACACATTGAAATCATTCCGGCTAACGTTCCTGATAGTCCAGAAATTAAAATAGAATAGGCATTGTTAGTTGCAGCAGCAACCCCGATAACAATTCCGGCAATTGAAATAATGCCATCATTGGCCCCCATTACACTGGCACGTAAAATATTAACTTTCTGTGCCAGCGACATCTTTTTTCTTGCCATTCCAAAAACTCCTCTTTTTAAATTAGAATCATTATAACATTCTTCAAAACTAGATCAACTAATAAATTTGTACTAGGAACGATAGTTTAGAAAGATTATTAATTATCCTTCAAAGGATATAGAGGGTGGGAAAAAACGTTAAGTTTTTTCCCACCCTCTATATATACTTATTAATCTCCGAACTTAGAGAGTCTAATCGCGGGAATTAACTGAGGGACTTGAGCCTAACGCAGCGAAGCAAGCCTATTCGGCTACGAACGACTCTGATGATTTCATCATCATTCATCGTTCTAGGTTAGTCAACCGCCCCTCCGAGAAAGTTAATTTCCAGCTTCTTTATCTTTGATTAGTTAAGATTTAAATAATTGCTAATCAGAAATAATTATTCATATCTTTCTACTGCAGTAGTCCGAATAACAAATACTGAGGTTCCAGCATGTCTAGTCATATAAGAAGCCTGTGAACCAACAGCTTTCCGGTTACCCCATTTACCAATTGAACCAACAACTAATAAGTCTGGCTGAAATGCTGGAATAACGTGGTTACAAATCCGTTCTGCTGGTCGATCACCCTGATCAACAATTCCCGTAATTTTACTTGGATCTACTCCATAATCAACAGCAGCCTTAACGTACTCATTAACCCGTTTCCGTAATTCATCAGCAGAACTATGAACATAGTCCTTATCAAGAATTTGATAAACATTAACATTATCAGTTTCTAGAATAGAAACGATTCCTAATTCAGAGCCATCACGCTTTGCTTTATCAACTGCATATGAAAAAGCTGCCCGAGCATCAGGTGCATCATCGACACCGACAAGGATCTTCTTGAACTTCTTTGGCTTAATTTCAAACATTAAACTATTCCCCTCTCTGTGGTCCTGACGATCAATAGATTATCTCGATCGCAGTAAGTTTCACCTACTATGTTACTACTTATCAAATATTTGTAAATATTTATTTTGGCAAGCCTAAAATAAAATTCCTTTATATTAAACGATAATTATTTTTAAATTTTTATATTCGTCTGAGCTTTCTTGCCTGTCAATCCAACAAGTTCTATAATTTAATTGTTTTAGTCTTTATGACTACTAATGACACCGTCAATTTAGGGGAGAGTAAAGTACCATGTCAATGATAGAATTTCATGATGTCCAAAAATACTATGGTAAATTCCACGCATTAAAGGACATTAACTTAACAATTGATGCCGGTGAAACGGTTGTCTTAATCGGTCCGTCCGGTTCAGGAAAAAGCAGTTTAATCCGAACAGTTAACGGCTTGGATCCAATTCGTGACGGTCAATTAATCGTTAATGGTTTTGACCTCGCTGATAAGAAAACCAACGTTAACTTGATTCGTAAAGACGTTGGAATGGTCTTCCAACATTTTAATCTTTACAATAACAAGAATGTTTTAGAAAACATAATGCTTGCGCCACGGATTGTTCTTAAACGACCAGAAAAGGAAAACCGTGAATTAGCAATGCAACTGCTTGAAAAGGTCGGTCTGGCTGATAAAGCTGATAATATGCCGGCACAACTATCGGGTGGTCAAAAGCAACGGATTGCAATTGCCCGTAGCCTAGCAATGAAACCAAAGTGTCTCTTATTTGACGAACCCACAAGTGCACTGGATCCAGAAATGATTGACGATGTTCTTAACGTAATGAAAGATATTGCGGAAAATTCAAACATGACCATGCTAGTGGTTACCCACGAAATGGGATTTGCTCGGGACGTTGCCGACCGGGTTATTTTTATGGCTGATGGCCGGATCATTGAAGATGACTCTACTGAAAAGTTCTTTGGTGACCAGCCAACTACTCAACGGGCCCGCGACTTTATGAGTAAAATTAGCGGACATTAAGGGGAGGCCAAAACAATGAAAAAGATTTGGCACTTATTAACGATTGCTGCAGTCGCCCTTATTAGTATCACTGCTCTTTCTGGCTGTAGTTCCGTAGCTAATCAAGATGTTCTCAAGGTTGATCAAAAAAATAAGCAAATTACTTGGGGCGTTAAGGCTGATACTCGTCTTTTCGGTTTAGAAAATATTCGAACGGGAAAGCTTGAGGGGTTTGAAATTGATCTTGCTAAGGCAATGACTAAGGAAATCCTTGGGCCTAACGGAAAGGCTGTTTTCGTTCCCGTTACTAGCAGCACCCGAGTTCCACTACTAAAGAACGGTAATATTGATGCCATTATGGCAACAATGACAATTACGCCAGAACGGGAAAAGCAAGTTGATTTCACTAAGTCATATTTTGATGCTGGTCAATCTCTTTTAGTAAAAAAGGGTAGTCCGATCAAAAATATCCAAGATTTAGATAAGCCTGGCAAAGTTATCTTAGGGGTTTCTGGCTCTAATTCAGTAAAAAACGTCGCAAAGTATGCACCTAAAGCACGGGTTCTCCAGCTTTCAGACTACGCCCAAGCAATGACTGCCCTAAAATCTAAACAGGGGGATGCGTTAACCACGGATAACGGGATTCTTTACGGGATGGCAAGTGAAAATCCTGGTTATGAAGTTGTCGGTGGTAATTTTACTAAGGAACCTTACGGAATCGCGGTAAATAAGAATCAAGCACCATTCAGAAACAAGTTAAACTGGGCCTTGGAACGACTTGAAAAAAACGGAACTTATAACCGCCTTCTTCTAAAATGGTTTGGTAACGTTAAAGGGTTTAATTATCAGGAGATGAAGCGTTAAATGTTAGATATTATTACAACACAGTGGCATCCCCTACTCAACGGTTTGTGGAACACCATTCTCTGTAGTTTAATCGCACTTGTTGGTAGTTTAATAATCGGCACATTCTTTGCTCTATTAGAAATTTCTAAGTATCGCATCGTTCGCTTAACTGGGAGTATCTATGTTGAAGTTTTTCGGAATATTCCTTTATTGGTAATTGCAATGGGCTTTTTCCTTATTGTTCCCATGTACATCACTAAAATAAGCGGTTTTGCTGCCGGAACAATCGGCTTAACTCTCTATACTTCCGCCTTCATTGCTGAAACTGTTCGGGCGGGAATCAATTCAGTTGAAGGTGGCCAACTGGAAGGGGCCCTTGCCAACGGACTAACGCACGCCCAGGCAATGCGTTATATCATCCTTCCCCAGGCATTTAGGGTTGTTATTCCGCCACTAGGTAACCAATTTATTAACTTGGTCAAGAACTCCTCTGTCCTTGCCTTTGTAGCCGGCTTTGATTTAATGTATGAAGGAAATCTGATCGCAAATGACACCTTACAAACAATGCCAACGTATTTCATTGTCGGTGTCCTTTATCTGATCATTACCTTACCTCTCAGCTACTATATGCGTCATCTGGAAAAGAAACTAGCATAGGGAGGTGGATAATATGCAAAACTTTATTGATGCCTATTCATGGATTAATATTCGTTTCTTACTTCAAGGATTAGGAATTACCATTGAAATCTCCGTTGCCTCAATTATCTGTAGCTTTATCATCGGAACCTTGCTAGGAATCATCCGGTACGCCAAGATTAAGTATCTTTCAGCAATTATTGGTTTCATTATTGATTTAATTCGGAACCTTCCATTATTGCTAATCATCTTCTTTACGTACTTTGGTCTACCAAATATTGGAGTTAAACCCGAGATTATTCCGGCTGCTATTATGGCGCTAACCGTTTTCGAATCATCAATGGTTGCTGAAATTGTTCGTTCGGGAATTAATTCGATTGACTATGGTCAAACTGAAGGAGCACTTGCCAATGGCCTTACTAAGTGGCAGGCTCTTCGGCTAATCGTTCTTCCACAAGCAATTAAAAACATGCTTCCCGCTCTTGTTAGCCAGTTCATCTCACTGGTTAAGGATACTTCACTAGCGACAATTATCGTCTTGCCAGAATTAATGTATCATGCTCAAATTATTTATGGCCAAAATACCAACTACATTATTCCAATGTTTGTTGCTTTGGCCGTTCTATACTTCATTGTTTGTTACTCGCTGTCCCTTCTTGCTCGTTACCTTGATAAACATTTAGCATAGGAAGAGAGTAACGGTATAGCTATAAAAAAATGATCCAGCTCTTAATTAAGAGTTAGATCATTTTTTATTTACCTTAATATTGAATCGAGTAGCCAAAATGCTGGTGTTCACCAGTTAGACGCTTAACATGCCGCTCCATTACTTTTCTCCGAGTACCAAACATCATCCAAACGCTAAAACCACCAAAAATCACGAAGAGTATTAACAATGCCCACCAGTCACCAGGAACTAAATCACCAGTAAGTTTAGTGGTCCCCGTTGCCAAGAAGCTAAACCAATCAAGACTAAAGTGCATTAGCATTGTTAACCATAATTGTCCCGTATAAACATAGACAACTGCTAAAAACAGTCCCAAAAGGCAAGCTACACCAACTTGATAGAACGTTAAATCAACTCTTTGACCACCCAAGTTAATCAGATGGGCAAACCCAAATAAGACCGAACTTGTAAGGATCGCTAACGGCAGTCGTTGCTTAACATTCCGCCATGCGTAAAAGAGGACTCCCAGCATTGCAAAGCGAAATAGGCTTTCTTCTGCTAATCCCGCTTCAAATGCTTGACATGTTAGTTTAAAGAACCCGCCTTTAGGTAACTGGTTGATCGCCATCATGTTACTACCAAGCGGAACAACAAAAATTGCGATCATCAATAAGAGGATCCACCAATTAAAGTCTCCGCTCCAATTTGGCTTTAACCCCGGCCATGACAAGTGCCAAGCACGCATCACCGTTGTGGCAAAAATAAAGTAGGCAACTGCACCAACTGCTCCGGTTGCAAGTAAAGTTGATAATTTCTGATTATCAATTAAGTCAAACGGTAAAGATGTAAAGGGAACAATTACAATCTGAAACATCCAAAGCACAAAGATAAACCGTTCAATACTCAATTCCATTTGTCCACCAATAACACTAGCAAAGGGAGCATACATCACGAAATAATACAAAATCATGATTGATACTACCCCTCGCGATGGCATGTGGAGCACCGTAATAATTTCCCGGGTAATAACCCCCCACGCAAAAGTTAGAATTATAGGCTGAGCTAATCCCTGAAGCCAGCAGTTAATCCTACTGATAATTGGGGGAACGTTCTCCCACAATTCTTCAGAAAGCCCTATTCCGAGAATAATTACCATCCATAACAATTGCAGCCAAATATTACGGCCAAGTTCAAAGTTACGAATCATCATCATCATTAAAATAATTAAAGTCGCACCAATTTGAACTCGATACCAGATTTTTAAATAATCTCTTCCAGTCATCGAGATTCCTCCAAATAAATAATTGCTTATACTGTTCGATCATACCAAATTAAGCAAACTAGTTTAAGCATTTATTTAAAATAAAAGGGAACAAGGCAAAATGAAGTCATAAATGAGTTCATTTTGCCTTGTTCTCAGCTCTTAACTATTCGTTTTTGCCAGCACCAACTGGTTCTTTTTTAACGGTCTGCTTCTTATGGCCATTATTTTTTCGTTGTTGATGGTGGTTTTTCCGGTTATTATTGTTATTCTTTTCGTGATTAGCTTTCTTTTTGTTGCTTGGTTGACGATAATGATGGTTTTCATAATGACGATCGCCATTTAAAATCGTCACCATTGGAATAATCACTGGACGCCGACCTGTCCGCGCATAGAGAAGCTTCTGTAAGCGACTAATAATTGTCCGGTTAAGTGCTCGCCGATCCACGTGCTTATGGTTCTTAAAAGTATTCAAGATTGCCCAAAAGACTTCGTGGTTTGCCGCCTTAATTAGTTCTTGGGACTCATGCATGTAGACAAATCCTCGAGAGACAATATCAGGTCCAGCAACAATTTGGTAATCTTTCAAATCAACAACCGCCACAGCAGTAACGACCCCTTCTTCAGAAAGAAGACGACGTTCATGGATTTCAGGATTACCAACAGTGTCACCAGCATCACGCCCATCAATGTACACGTCAGCGGCGCTCTCAATGTGATCCGCAATCCGTGCAGAATCCTTAGTTAATGCTAAGACATCACCATTAGCCAAGATGAAACTATTTTCTTGTGGTACACCGGTCATTTCTGCTAACTTAGTGTGAATTTTCTGCATCCGGTATTCACCATGAACTGGCGCAAAAAACTTCGGCTTCATTAACCGCAACATGAACTCTTCATCAATTTGGCCACCGTGTCCAGAGGTGTGGATATTATTAACGTATCCATGAATAACGTTGGCACCATCTTCTTCTAGCTTGTTGATCAACGCATTAACGCTAGTAGTATTACCAGGAATTGGATTACTTGAGAAGACAACGGTATCACCGGGCTGAATAGTAATTTGCCGGTGAGTACCATTAGCGATCCGACTCAGCGCTGCCATTGGCTCACCTTGAGAACCGGTACACATAATTAAAACCTTTTCCGGTGGATAATTATTAATTTCATTCTGATCAATTAACGAATCCTTGGGAATATTAAGGTAGCCTAGTTCTTGACCTGCCGTAATGGCATTTTCCATGCTTCGACCAAAGACAGCGATCTTTCGTCCTTGAGCGATCGCTGCATCTGAAGCCTCACGTAGTCGGTAAACATTTGAAGCAAATGATGCAAAGATGATTCGCCCCTTAATTCGTTCAAAGATCCGTCGAATGTGAATATCGACCCACCGTTCTGATTTAGTAAATTGTGGGCGCTCAGCATTAGTACTGTCAGATGTCAGAAGAAGGACGCCATCATCACCAAGCTTGGCCATCTGTTGGAGATTTGGTCCTGGTAAGTGACCAACTGGAGTTAAATCAAATTTAAAGTCACCGGTTTGGACAATTGTTCCTTGAGGTGTATGAACTGCTACTCCCAAAGTATCAGGGATTGAGTGAGTAGTCCGGAAAAAGCTAACCCACAATTTTTTAAAGTGGACTTCATCGAATTCATTGATTTCATGAAGCTCTGCATCACGTAAAAGGTGCTTTTCTTCAAGTTTTCCCTTAATTAAAGACATTGCAAAAGGTCCTGCATATATTGGGGCATTTACTTTTTGCAAGAAAAATGGCAAGCCACCAATGTGATCTTCATGACCGTGAGTGATAAAAATTCCCTTAATCTTATCCTTGTTTTCAATTAAGTAATCATAATTTTGAATTACGTAGTCAACCCCAAGGAGTTCATCTTCAGGGAAAAGCACACCACAGTCAATAATAATTATTTCATCTTGGAATTGAACACAGTACATGTTCTTACCAATTTCGCCTAAGCCACCCATTGCATAGAAGGCAACTTCATTATTCTTGATATCTAATTTTGACATAATACCTTTCTTATACCTTTCTGTTTTCTTAATTTTTACTTATTTAAACAATAACGGAAAATTGTAAACCAAAAGACCCGCTTCTCAGAGAAGGGAACGGTTTTAACAATTGATGATTCAGTTTTATATTTTATATCCGTACTTAAAACTAATAACATTTTAACATAAATTATTTTTTTCTGCTATTATCCAAGAATCAAAAAATTCCTCGAAATAACAATAAAGTGACCTCCCTAAATTAATAAGGAGATCACTTTAATTATCATTTTTAGTAAATTTCAATTAATTGAGAAGCTGCCATTCTGCATCATAGCTAAAACGCGCTCACCATGGGCTTGCTCGAGCTAACGACCTCCACCTCCAATGATGAAACGTCATTCGGTGGAGAAATCGTTAGCCACCGGAAGATTTAACGGGCTCACACTCTTCTTTCCTAGTCTTCCTTTGGTAATTGTTCTTCTTCTTTTTGCCAAAGCTTTTCTAATGGAACAATGGGTTGTCCTTCTTGGTTAAACTTTACGTCGGTTAATTCACTAAGGACTTCCTCATACGCGGTCTTGCAAAGACGTTCGCTAATTTCCGCAAGTTCTTCTGCACCGTGGTAGGAATTTTCCTTCAAAACGTGGTTTATCGTTCCCATAACCTCATTTGAAGCCTTAGCCCCCATAATCTCAAGGCTCTTTAATCGGTATTGATGAATGTAAAAAGCAATAAATGCTTTCAAAGCTGCTTCCTTAGCCGCTTGGTTATCTAATTCATCATAGCGTAATCCTACTTCTGCCAATCTGATCGCTTTCCTTTCTTAATTTACCATAGAATACATAGCTATTTATTTCTACCATAACACAAACCACTAATATTCGTTAATTGTTCATTTTTTCGCAGGTGTAATTCAGTTTTACCATCCTCAACGGTAGCATAAACTTCAGTGTTCGGATCTTCAGCGACCTTTCCCAGCTTAATCTCGCCCCTGCCTGAACCAGTTTGCTCGACACTCAGTTTTTGGTTAAAGATAAATTCCCTGAATAACTTAACGGCTTCGCGGCGTTCTTGCTCTTTCTTAACCGCAACCGCAAGTGTATATCCTTGATCAAGGAAAAACTTAATTGTACAAACCCGGTAGAGAATACTAATTGAATAGAGATGATTTTGGTTCTTTTCCCCCTGCTCAGAGTTAATGTAACCTTTTTTCTCCCAATAACGAATTTGACTTGGCGATACTCCCGTCATTTCCCCTAATTGAGACATTGTAATCCTTAAGTTACTCTGCTTAATCATTTTGCGAAATCGTTCTGATAGTAAAATATCCATCAAATTCCTCCAAGTATTTAATTCATAAGCCATTATCTTAAAATTAATCATCATTGTCAAATTATTTGACAATAGGATTAAATAGTTTTATATTATTAGGCATTGTCTAAAACGAAAAGAGGTATTTAGCTTGAATCAGCAATCTGTTCCAGTAGATATTAACAACAAGCCATACAACAGAAACCTAATGGTGCTCGTCTTATTAATCGGTGCTTTCTGTACTATTTTAAACCAGACCATTCTTTCAACTGCTTTCCCGGCATTGATGAATGCTTTTAATATTAGCACGTCAACGGTTCAATGGTTAACTACCGGGTTTCTGATGGTTAACGGGATTATGATCCCAATCAGTGCATACCTAAGTAGTCGTTTTAATACCAAGGGACTATTCGTTATTTCAATGACCATCTTTGAAATCGGAACGATCGTGTCATGGCTAGCTCCTTCCTTCGCTGTTCTTTTAAGTGGTCGATTAATTCAGGCGATCGGGGTGGGAATTACCATGCCGCTAATGCAAAATATTATGCTAACAATCTATCCACCTGAAAAGCGCGGGGCTGCAATGGGAATTAACGGCTTAGTTATTGGATTAGCTCCAGCAATTGGGCCAACACTTTCTGGATGGGTCATCGATAACTTTAGTTGGCGGTGGCTTTTTGGCATGATTGTACCAATTGCAGCCGTAGTAATTATTGCCAGCTTATTTTTGGTTAAGAATGTTATTCCAAATCAAAAGCCACACCTTGACTGGTTATCAGTTATCATCTCTACTGCTGGATTTGGTAGTATGCTTTACGGCTTTTCCAGCGTTGGTAATGATGGTTGGACTGATCCGATTGTCTTAACAACCATTATCATCGGAATTATTTTAGTTGCTTTCCTTATTATTCGACAAAACAAATTAGATGAACCATTCTTAGAGTTCAAAGTTTTCAAGAGTAATGAATTCACCCTAGCAACTATCTTGAGTTCCATTGTAATGATGGCAATGGTTGGGGTTGAATTAGTCATCCCGCTATACCTTCAAATTATTCACGGAATGTCTGCTTTCCATTCAGGGCTAACCCTTCTCTTCGGTGCTCTTTTCATGGGGGTTATGAGTCCAATCACCGGAAACCTATTCGATCGCCATGGTGCAAGACGGTTAGCGATCACCGGAATGTTTATTCTTTCCGTTGGTACAATTCCATTTGCCTTTATTACCCGTGATACACCAATTATCTACATCGTTTTCTTATATGCTATTCGAATGTTTGGAATTTCAATGGTAATGATGCCAGTCACTACAGCTGGAATGAACTCTTTACCATATCACTTGATCTCACACGGGACAGCCGTAAACAATACTCTTCGTCAGGTTGCCACTTCAGTTGGAACGGCAATTATGATCTCAGTTTTAACCAATGTTACTAACAACAATAAGCCTGCTCATTCATTACTTAAAACTGCACCGCTACAATATAAGTCACAAATGTTTGATGCGACTTTAATGGGGTATCATTCAGCATTTTGGTTTGCAATCGCCTTTGCTCTGATTGGCCTTTGCTTAACTATCTTTGTAACAAGCGGCACGGGAATCCATGTAAAAATTGACGCAAATGATATTCAAAGAAAGGGGGATTCAAAATGATTATTGTCTTAATGTTTGGTTCCGCACTTGCGCTATTTGCCTGCGTAATGTTTATTAGTCAACGCCTGACAAGAATTATTGGTACCCTTATTTTTGGTATTCTCTTTGTCAGCTCAACTGCTTTAATGACGTTAAATTACAGTCAGCACCTTGGAATGGAAAAAGTAACAACGACAACCCGCCAAACTATTTATTCAGCAGCTAATCCCCTTCCAATTGCCGTTTATCAACCGGTTGGAACTAGCGGTCAAGAAAATGTCCTAATTTACAAGACCAACCAGAAGCAAACGAAAGCTACTCATACTCAAGCAAACGAATATACGGTAAGTAAAATGAAATTTACTAACCGAATTACACCAGAATTGAAAACAACCGAAACGCGGTGGCAATTTAAGAACAACTTTTACAGGGGACTCTTTTTGTGGTCGGGAATGAATGGAACGTTAATCAAGCGGACTAACATAATTGAATACCCACACACTTTCGTTAAGCTTACTGCATCCCAAGCTCAGCAACTTCAAAAAAGAATGACTGGTGTTAATAACTCACAAATTCAGGCTCAAGCGAAAAGCTTTGTAAGCGCAAAAGTTCAAGCTGCAATGTTAAAACAACCTAACATGAGTGCTCACCAAATCAACCAAATATCACAACAGGCTGAACAAGAATTTCTAGCTCAATTGATTAGAAAAAATTAAGTTCAATATTATGATATAAAGAGACCGCTAAAAAGCGTTTTGCTTTTTAGCGGTCTCTTTTAGGTTAGCCATCCGGTATTGATAACCTTATTCTATTTACTTATCAGGAATTTCATTTATTTCCCGGGAAAATGTTAATTGTTTTAAAGTAAAAGGATCCTTAAATGATAGTTTAGTTGCCCAGAGTGCTTGATGCTGATACTTAGAAGTATCGCCACCATAAAGATGATCACCGATTAATGGGTGATTAATTGAAGCTAGATGAACTCGTATCTGGTGAGTACGTCCCGTATGCAACTGAACTCGCAGTTTAGTCCAGTCCACACCTTCCGCCTCTACCCAATACTCGGTTATCGCACGTTGACCATCTTCAGCAACAACTCGTTGAATCTGGCCTTCACGACGAGCAATCGGCTTATTAATCATACCGTGTTTCTCATCAAAGGTTCCTGATACAAATGCCGTATATTCCTTTAACATTTGGTGTTGCTGAACCTGTTGACTAATCATGCTAGATGCTACATGATGCTTAGCAATCAAAAGTAACCCGCCGGTATACCGATCAAGCCGAGTAATTAAATGTGGCCGTTGATCAGCGGACTTTTCTTCAATCAGGTAGTGAACTGCACGATTAAGAACAGTTCCATTGTCAACAGTAGGTCCAGGAATTGACGTTACCCCCGCAGGCTTATCAATTACTAGCCAATTATCGTCTTCATAAACGATATCAAGAGGGGCATTACTCAATTTTACTGATAAATCACGCATCTCTGGTTGAGCAATTATAGTTAATGGCTGATTAGGCAATATTTTCGTCGTTGGTCGAACTTTTCGGTGATCAACCAAGAATTCACCCTGCCCCTTCTTTAAATCATTGAAAAGTCGATGTCCCATTCCCAATGATTGAAGAAACTTCTTAATTTTAATTGGTTCGGCACCTTGATACTGCCAAGTATTTTCCATTTTTACCTCCAAATTATTCTTAAATAAAGAAAGACTGGGGAAGTTCCCCAGTCTTTCTTTATTATGACGGTCCGTACGAGACTCGAACTCGTGATCTCATCCGTGACAGGGATGCGTCCTAAACCAACTAGACCAACGGACCATTCGACAACAAATAAAAGTATACGAAACTTCCTCTCAGGTGTCAACAACTTTTTAAATTTCCTTTTACTTCTTCATAAGTCATAAATACCTTATAATATTATTAGCATTCTATTGAGGAGGATACTATGGAATCCCTATATAAACGATTATCTTCATGGTGGGCTAAATACGCGCGACCAATAAAGATTATCTTTGTAATCTCGGTTATTATCTTTGTCGTCCATGCCCTAACTAGCTTTTTCAAAACCGTTGATTGGCACCGGGTTGGTACCGGGTTAAGCAATTTAACATGGTCAAACATTTTAATCCTACTTATTTTTGGTTGTATCGCAGTTGTTCCAATGCTGGGATACGATTTTGCAATTGTTAAATTTCTTCCCGGGAAATTCAAGCGATCATATATTATTCGCTGTGGCTGGATCACTAACACCCTTACAAACATTGCTGGTTTCGGTGGTGTCCTTGGTGCGACAATGCGAGCTTATTTTTATCGAAAACATGCTAACAAAAAAGATATTTTATTAGCAATTTCTAAAATCGCTGTTTTCCTTTTGTCAGGACTTTCGGTACTTTGCTGGGTTGCCTTAGCTTTTATGTTTATTTTCCATCAGGGCGGCCATTTCAATCAATACGCACTCTGGCTTGTTGCTGGTGGCCTCTACTTCCCTGTTGTTTTTTACTTTACCCTAATTAATAATAATCGCTTATTTAAAGATGTTACACCGAAAATTGAGGGTCTTCTCGTCGGCAGCTCAACTTGTGAATGGCTCTTTGTTGCTCTTTTCTTCTTGCTAGTTGGGTGGTGTTTAGGTGTTCGCCATAATCTAGCATCAGTTTTACCCTTATATGTAGTTGCTCAACTGCTTGGGGTTATTTCTATGATTCCTGGTGCCCTTGGTTCCTTTGATATCATGATGATGTTTGAATTATCATTAATGGGAGTTTCTAAACCAACAATTATTATTTGGCTCCTCCTCTTCCGAATTTTCTACTATATCGTGCCGCTAATCATTGCCGGAATTCTCTTCCTTCACGACTTAGCTCGGCAGGTTAATGACTTCTTTGATGGCTTGCCATTAGTTATTATTCAAAATACTGCTCACTTTCTTATCACAGCATTCATGTATATTTCTGGAATCTTAATGCTACTTGCCGCTGCGGTTCCCGACATTACAGCTGATAACAAGCTTTTTGCCCGACTTTATCCGTTTACTTTCTTTTTTATCCACCAATTATCCACAGTGCTATTCGCTATTGCTATGTTAGCTTGTGCCCGTGGATTAGCTTCGAAGGTTCAAAAGGCTTACTGGCCGACACTCGCTTTACTGTTAATTGGGATTATCAGCACCTGGTGGAATTTAAGAACAATGAGCCTAACCATTTACCTTGCCATTGTTTTAGTTCTTATTCTCCTTTCAAAACGAGAACTCTACCGCGCAAAACTTCAGTACTCAATTAGTAAATTTGCCACCGATCTTTTGATTTTTGCCGGAAGTTGTATTCTTTACGTTATTGTAGGAGTTCTTAACGCTCCTCAATATACCCGGTCGCATAAGATTCCAAACTTTTTCCTTTTTCCAGGCGAAAAAGTTTGGTTCTCTGGCTTAATCGGCCTGTTGCTTGGATTAATTCTGCTAGTTTTAATTTTACGTTACTTCTGCTCTGGCGCTGATCCGTTTGCTAAGCAGCAAAATTTTGCTGCGGAGCGGGTCCATAAGGTAATTGAACAATTTGGAGGTAGCCGAACTAGTCATCTTGCCTTCTTAAAAGATAAGAATCTGTACTTCTACCAAAAGGCTGACCAGGATCAACTATACTTTATGTACCGTCGCAACTATGACCGTTTAATCATTATGGGTGATCCTGTTGGGAACGCCGCTGAGATCCGGCCTGCCCTTCGCCAGTTTTTAACGGAAGCCGACCTTTATAATTACCAGTTAGTCTTTTATGAAGTCTCCGGTGAATTTACGATGTTGCTTCATGAATTTGGCTTTGATTTCATAAAAACTGGCGAAACTGGCCTAGTTCGCTTAGCAGACTTTACCCTAGCAGGAAAGAGACAACGGTCACAACGGGCGTTAATGCATAAATTTGATCGTGAAGGCTACCAATTTAATGTTGTAAAGCCTCCATTTGACGATGAATTCATGCAAAAGCTAAAGGCTGTTTCCGATGATTGGCTTGGAAAACAAGTAGAAAAAGGCTTTTCCTTGGGATTCTTCTCGCCAAACTACATTCAGCAAGCACCGGTCGCAACAGTTACGGATCAAACTGGCAAAATCGTTGCCTTTGCTACTTTCATGCCAACCGGAGGAAAAAAGTATCTTACCATTGATTTAATGCGGCATACCCACAATGCTCCTTCGGGAATTATGGATAAAATTTTCATTAGTATGTTCTTATATGGTCAAGAACACGGCTACGAATACTTTGACCTAGGAATGGCCCCGCTATCAAATGTGGGTGAATCACAATTTAGTTTTCTTGGTGAAAAGGTTGCTCACTTTATCTACGAATATGGTTATCACTTATACGGTTTTCAGGGACTCCGGCGGTATAAAAATAAGTATGCTGATGTTTGGGAATCTCGGTATACCGCATTCCGGAAATGGAGTTCAATTATTAACTCAATGCTCTCTCTCGTTAGCGTTATTAACCAACGTGCTGATAAGCAAGAAAAACGACCTTTCTTTTCTTGGATCGACCGTTAATTTGCCGCTAGTTTCAGATTGAACTATAATGATCGTGTAATCGTTTACACGATCATTTTTATTAGGAAGGCGAATATTATGGCTACCGTTTATCTATCAGCAAAATTACCAAAAGTGGCTACTGAAATATTAAATAAGGCTGCAATCTCCTATGAGGTTTTTGATGGGAAAGGCTTGATTTCGAAAGACGAGTTAATTAAGCACGTCAAAGACTGCAAAGTACTAATTACTCCGCTATCTACCCAAGTTGATCAAGAAGTAATTGATGCTGCACCAAAGCTTAAGTTAATTGCCAACTTTGGTGCTGGTTTTAACAACATTGATGTAAAATACGCCCGGAGCAAGGGAATCGACGTTACTAATACACCATTTGTTTCTTCAACTGCTACTGCCGAGGTTGCTAGTGGATTAGTTATCGCCTTAATGCGAAGAATTGTTGAAGGAGATCGCGTAATGCGTTCTGTTGGTTTTGATGGCTGGGCACCACTCTTCTTCCTTGGCCATGAATTAGCTGGCAAGACTTTAGGAATTGTTGGATTAGGGAGTATCGGGCGTGGAGTTGCGCAACGTCTTCACGCATTTAACATGAAGATCATCTACACCCAACGCCGCCAAGCTGATCCAGCAACTGAAGCTCAATATTCTGCTGAATACGTTACACTTGACGAGTTATTAAAACGTTCTGACGTGGTTACTCTTCACTGTCCGCTAACTCCAGAAACACACCATTTAATTGATGCCCCTCAATTCGCAATGATGAAGGATTCAGCATTCCTGATTAATTGTGCCCGCGGTCCCGTAATTAACGAAGCAGCCTTACTGAAGGCCCTTCAAGAGCATAAACTTGCCGGTGCCGCACTTGATGTTTATGAAGCTGAACCAAACGTTGCTGACGGCTTTAAGAATCTCGATAACGTTATTTTGACACCACACATTGGTAACGCCTCATTTGAAGCTCGAGACGCAATGGCTAAAATTGTTGCCACTAATGCCGTTAATGTTTTAAATGGCGAAGCTGCTAAATACATTGTTAATAAATAGGATCAATAAAATCCTAACTAAACAAAGCGAGAACCGCCTGCGATCATTTCCGATCCGCAAGCAGTCCCCGCTTTTTTAATTAAATAATTATTACTTCACGTTCAAAATTGCAATAAATACAATAAAAATAAAGAAGAGGGCATACATAATTGGGTGTACTTCCTTACCCCGCTTAGCAGCAATCATGGTAAGTGGATACATAATTAATCCAAGAGCCATCCCATCTGAAATACTGTAAGTCAACGGCATACCGATAACAATTAGGAATGCCGGAATCGCAATTTCAAGTTTTTCCCAATGAACTCGTTTCATTGACTGAGCCATTAATACCCCAACAATGATTAACGCTGGGGCAGTTACCTGGTTAGTAACTACGGGTAGTAATGGTGAGAAAAACATTCCTAAAATAAAACAAATCGCCGTTACCACTGAAGTCAAACCGGAACGACCACCAACCGCGATCCCTGCTGATGATTCGACATAGGCACCAACTGGCGAAGTTCCCAGGATCGAACCAACCAACATTGCACTTGAGTCAGACATTAAGGCTTTCCCAACCCGCGGCATTTTATTATCCTTCATAAAACCTGCCTGTTGAGCAAGGCCGACTAATGTTCCCGCAGTATCGAAAAAGGTTACTAATAAGAAAGTCAAAACAACAACCCAAAGTTGAATAGTGTTAATATGGGAGAAATATTCAACACCAACGCCAAACGTTGGCTTTAAGCTTGGAGCACCTGAAATAACGTGGTGTGGCATTGGAATCAGTCCGGTAATTAATCCCGCAATTGCGGTCACCGCCATTCCAATAAAGATTGCCCCCGGAACCCTTTTAACCATCAAAATTGAGGTAACAATCAGACCGATAATCGTTAGCCACGTTGTTGGTGTGGTAAATGAACCAAGACCAACAACGGTCGACTTGTTAGCGACGATCAAACCACCTTGATGAAGTCCTAAAAAAGCAATGAATAACCCAATTCCACTAGAAATTGCAAACTTCAAATCACTTGGAATTGCGTCAATAATCACTTCACGTAACTTAAAAATTGTAATGAGGATAAAAATCAGCGAAGCAACAAAAACAGCAGCTAGGGCAGTCTGCCAGTTAACTCCCATTCCAATAACAACGGAATACGAGAAGAAGGCGTTAATTCCTAGGGCTGGAGCAGTAGCAATCGGATACTTTGCATAAAGCCCCATCATTAACGTCCCGAACGCTGCGGAAAGAGCAGTTGCCGTGAATACCGCCCCTTGGTTCATCCCCGATGCTCCCAAAACATTCGGGTTAACGAACAAAATGTATGACATCGAAATAAAAGTGGTGAACCCAGCTAAAATTTCCGTGCGAATGTTCGTATTTAATTCATTAAGCTTAAAATAATTGCTAATTGTGTTCAAGAAAAAATCCTCCAAACAGTAATTACGAATAAAACAACAAATGGTATCTTATAATATTCGCATTCATCTGTAAAGAGGAATTTTAGATAAAATTTAGATATTTTGGGCAAGGTAATCGTACAACATGTCCTTCTTAATTTGCTTTGTATCAACCCCTAAGACTTCTGCAATCTTAAAGGCGTAAGCAAGAGCGGTTGCCGGACCACGACTAGTAAGGATCTTAGCCTTCTCATCAACTACAGTAATTTCTTTGTGGAAACGGGCGGTCGGTACTTCCTTTTGAATTTCTTCATTTATTCCAGGATAGCAAGTGTAATCGTGATTGTCTAACAAGCCATAACGAGCAAGTGCTATTGGCGCAGCACACATTGCAGCATCCCACTTACCTTCCTGGTTACGCTGAATCATTAATTGCTTTAATTGTTCGTTATCACGAAGTCGTTTCGAGCCACCCATACCGCCTGGGAAAGCAACAAGATCATACTCCAACAGCTGATCACTCACCAGCTCATCACAAGTTAATTTAATATTATGGGCGCCAAGGACTTCCTGATCTTCAAGGCCAACCATTTTAGTATCAATACCAAGACGACGCAATACATCAATCACCGTTAGTCCTTCAATTTCTTCGCAACCTGGTGCAAATACAACTGCAACTTCTGGCATAGCTTAAGATCTCCTTCTTTAATTCTTCATTCTAATCATTAACTATTTTTGTTATTTCTGTCATTACCTGATCGGCCTCTGGCATCCGGTATACTGGAAAAATATGTGGTAAATCGCGTCCAACAACAAACTTAACGGCCACTCCAGCATCACGAAGCTTCTGGACAAATAAGGCGCTATCTGGATACATAATCTCTCGAGTACCTACACAAATAAAGACATCCCGCAACTGGCTAACATCGCCATTAATTGGACTCAACCTGTAATCATCATGCTTTTCACTTGCAGCCCACAGTTTAGCTACTCGCCGTAATCCCTTAACCGATAAGGTCACGTCATGATCTTCATACTTAGTAATTGTCGGGTTATTTAAGTCGAGATCTAACCAGGGAGATATTAAAATTAAGTGTCCTGGTTGTGGCAAGTCGGCTGCTGCACAATATTCACAAAAACCTGCAGCTAAACCACCACCGGCAGAGTCACCCAGGAGTGTAATGTTACTTACCGGAACTTGATCATAAACCCGTTGATATAACTGGGTAATTTCCCGATATGCCGTTTTAAACTGGTGTTGTGGAAGATGAGAGTATAGGACAACATAAACACGGGCCCCCGTTTCTTGAGCTAACCGGTCAGCAAATAACCACTGCTCCTTTACCGGCGACTCAATATAAGCCCCACCCGGCAAATAAATAATTGCCTTTTGTGGGCCTGGCTGTTCATTTAAAACATAGGTCCTCGCTAACGTGTTGGGTAATTTACGCAAGCTAACACTAAACGGGACCGCTGGCATCACAAAGTCTTCTTCACTTTCTTGTCGTGCTTCCGTAAGCATCTGGTGAAATTTTTGCTCATCAGTCATCCGTTGCTTAAAGCCACTCACCTGAATTTGTAATTCAACAAATGTTGCTCGTTGTGAACGATGTTGACCACAGCATATTAATTCACGAATACTTTGACCAAAATTGCTAGCAAGCTCAGAAGCAACCTGGTGTTGAAATTTTGGTAATTTTCTCATGAGCTGTTGGGCTCCTCTTAATAAACTAGTCGAACTTCCCGACCTTACTATAAATAGTTACTTCCATCGTAACACGATTTCAGCACCCAGCTCCATTCAATTTTATTAAGTTTTGTCCTAAAATTAACTAAAAAGGAAGTAATCTCAATGCATCAAGAATCTCTTTTTGCTCAATCAAATAATAACACTCCGCTAGCTAACCGTATTCGCCCCCAAAATCTTGAGGAATTTATGGGGCAACAACAATTAATTGGGAACGGCAAGGTTCTTCGTGACCTAATTGAACACGATCAGGTATCCTCACTTATTTTATGGGGACCACCTGGTGTCGGCAAAACCACGTTAGCGGAAATAATTGCTCAGCAAACAAAGTCCCATTTCATTACCTTTAGTGCTGTTACAAGTAGTATTCGCGATATCCGAAAAATTATGGAAGAAGCGGAGAAAAATCGTGAATTTGGCGAACGAACAATTTGCTTCATCGACGAAATTCACCGCTTTAATAAGGCTCAACAAGATGCCTTTCTTCCCTTTGTTGAACGGGGAAGTATTATTCTAATTGGGGCAACAACAGAAAACCCTTCTTTTGAAATTAACTCTGCCTTACTTAGTCGGTGTAAGGTTTTCGTCCTTAAATCATTAACAATAAATGATATTATTGCGATCCTTAAAAGAGCAATCAACCACCCAGCTGGTTTCCCGGGAATTAAGGTTGACTACAATGATGACGTTTTAACAATGATTGCAGAATTTGCCAATGGTGATGCACGAGTTGCTCTCAACACTCTTGAAATGGCCGTGCTAAATGCTGATCACCACGATCATCAAGTGAATTTAACAATTGATAGCCTCAAACAGCTAATCAATACTAAATCATTACGCTACGATCAGCATGGTGAAGAACACTATAACGTTATCTCCGCGCTCCACAAATCAATGCGCAATAGCGATGTTGACGCAGCGATCTACTGGTGTTCACGAATGATTGACGGTGGTGAAGACCCGCTTTACATTGCTAGGCGATTAGTCCGGTTCGCCAGTGAGGATATTGGTCTTGCCGATACTAATGCATTAACCGTTGCTATTAACACTTTCCAAGCTTGCAAATTTCTTGGTGTCCCGGAATGTGACGTTCACCTAACAGAGTGTGTTATCTACCTATCACTGGCACCCAAGTCAAATGCGGTCTATAAAGCGCGAATGACTGCGAAGAAAGTGATTAAAAAGACCGGTAATTTACCGGTTCCCCTCCAAATTCGGAATGCACCAACAAAATTAATGAAGGAGCTTCATTATGGTGATCACTATCAATATGCCCATGATACTAAGGATAAGCTAACTTCAATGAAAACAATGCCACCAGAATTGACGAGTCAACAGTTTTATGAACCAACAAGTCAGGGACGCGAAGGACGGTTTAAAGCCCGGATGGAGCAAATCAAAGAATGGCATCGAAGAAATGATAATTAATACAAGGGCGTGAAGCTTGAGGGCGGGAAAAAACGTTAAGTTTTTCCCGCCCTCTATATATACTTATTAATCTCCGAACTTAGAGAGTCTAATCGCGGGAATCCAAATAGGCTCACTTCGTATCGTAACTGAGAGACTCGAGCCTAACGCAGCGAAGCAAGCCTATTCGGCTACGAACGACTCTGATGATTTCATCATCATTCATCGTTCTAGGTTAGTCAACCGCCCCTCCGAGAAAGTTAATTCCCAGCTTCTAGTCTTCACGCTCTTCATTTTATTAACTTCTTTTTACTAATTGCTTTCGATTTCGTCTCCACATCACAACAACCATTACTAATGAAATAGTAATAAGGGTCAATGCAGTAATTACAATGTTTCTATACCCATTGTATAGAATATGACGCATCTCAGGTAACAACGATGCTGGTAAACTACTTGCTGTCTTAGCGTTAGATAATTTATTTAGCATTGCCATTGTGATTCCGTGATGGTGTTTAATCCCTTGTAACAGGGCATTATTAAGGATTACCCCATAAATTGCCGACATGAAAGTTTGGCTAAGGATCCGCATCAAGTACCCCATTGATGTTGCAATTGGAACATCTCGTAACTCAGCGTCAGTCTGAACATTAATCTGAAGAATGTTGAAAACCAAACCAACACCGAATCCTTCAAACGCCCCAAGAATCATGATTAACCAGAATGGTGATTTCTGACCGCCAAGCAAAAGACCAAGGAATGAAATAAAAATTGTCAAAGCACCTAAGCCAACAATCTCATACTTCGACCATCGATCCTGAATAAACGGGACTAGTTCAGAGCCAAGAAAATCAGTCACTGCTCCAGGAATTTGGGTCATCCCACCAAGTAATGCCGATAACCCAAGAAGTCCCTGAGCCCACATCGGAATATAAATAACAAAAGCGATAAAGGAGCCCCAGATAATCACGAAGAGCATGAAGTCAATTACCAATTCATGATTAGTAAATAACCGGTTCGGCACAATTGGGTCAGTGGCTTGCTGATCAACTTTTACCATCCACCATAATAATGCTCCACCAATAATCATTAGACCAAGAATTACAGGAAGCGAGGCAACCCCGATTAATTGGACGGCAATTAAAATCAACATTAGACTACTAACTAACAGCGTTGCTCCCAAGTAATCAATCGGTTTACCAGCTGCCTGTTTATTAACGTTCTTATAAAAGATCGCAATAATCGTAATCGCAATCAACGCAATCGGCACATTAACATAGAATACCCAGTGCCAGCTAAGTGCATCAACGATCCACCCGCCAAGAAGAGGACCAATAATTGAGGCGGTCCCAAAGCAAGCACTTGATAGGCCAAGCACCGTGGCCCGTTTCTTTAGGTTGGTATAGATTTCGGCAAAGACAATAAATGGAATGGTGTTCATTCCCCCAGCACCAATTCCCATTATTGCCCGGGCAATAATAAACCAGGTGATATTTGGAGCAAGTCCCTGAAAAATCGCCCCAATCGCAAAAAGAGAGGTTGCGCTAATGTAAGCAATCTTATTCCCCTTATGTTCACCAAACTTACTCCACAATGGAGTTGCAACGGCCATCCCAAATAAGAAAATCGCTACTATCCATCCCATATACTGAAGAGCGTGCAAGTCACTAGTAATTGCCGGTAATGCCGTATTAACAATCGTCCCGTCCATTCCCGCCATAATATTAGATAATAATAAGGCTCCCGTAACGATTGTTCGTCGTTGTTTTAATTCCAAATTCTCGTCCCCCTCCCCAGAATAAAGATAGCGGGTTCCGCAGCATTCCGCTTCACCCGCTCTCAATCGAATATTTTCTAGTTGATAACTAGTCATGTATTATACAAAGAGTTGAAAATGAACTCAACCTCTTTTTAATTTTAAATCAGTATTTAGTTAGTCTCTTTAATGAATTTCCCTAGCCTTTGCCAATCACGCAAAATAGTTGGCTCTAGTTTTCGACTATACAAAACTGCAGCCGGATGATACATCGGTACCAACAAGGAATTGGTTGTTGCTAACTCATAACCGCTGCCATCTTTTTTGGCGTGCTGAATTGGTTGATTCAACAATTGGCCGTGAAGTTTACCAATATTAGCTTTGGGACCCAGTAACCGTTGCAAAGCAGTGTTGCCTAGTGGCACGATTATTTTAGGTTGAACCTGAGCAAGTTCCCAATCAAAAAGATTAGCAAACGCTAGAACTTCCTTCTTTGTTGGCGTCCGGTTTGGTTTTTTTACTATCTTAGTACCGGTTTTCTTATCAACAACCTCTTTAATTGAGTATGGCCGTTGGCGAACAACACTGGTGATATAGACACTATTACGGTCATAACCAATCGTTGCTAACATTTTCATTAGTTCCTTACCAGAGGCTCCCGAAAAAGGAATATTATGAACTTCCTCATGGCGACCAGGCGCTTCACCAACTAACATCAAATCAGGCTTTCGTTTTCCTTGACCAGGAGTAAAACCCGCAAGATTTCGTCCAGCAACTCGTTGGCGAACCTCAGCTAAAAGATTTTGTGGATACTGAATGATCATTTCATCACTCCCATATTAACCGTTATGCCGCCACTTTGGATCTGTAATGATTCGGGCAGTAATTAAACCAAGTGGTAAGAAAACAACAATTAGGAGGGCCTTAGTAATCCAGAGGGCACCAACACTAATTGAGGTTAGTCCCATATTATACATTGCTTGGTACATATATAATCCAGGAACCATAATTACGATCGAAGGAACGGTAATTGAAATTTGTGGATAGTGAATTTTCCGTTTAACAATTGAAGCTAATAACCCAGCGATCAATGCTCCAATAAACGCACAGGCGCCAGCAGGAATATTACTATAATCTACCAATTCCAGGCGAGTCGTGTTAGCAACTGCCCCAATCAGTCCCGCAACTGTTGCCATCTTCGGCGTACTATTAAACATAATTGAGAAGCCAAAAACACCACCAAAACTCGTCACAACCCGTAACAGCATTAACATTAACGGTGGTAGCGGTAGGGCTGCTAACGTTCCTGGGCGTAGACGGACTGCCATTGCCACAATCCACCCCACTAATGTTGCTACCACAATAATGGTCACTGCGTAGGCAAGTCGTTCAAGTCCTGATCGCATATCCAACTTAGAAATGTCTAGGCCACTAGTAATGAATGGGAAGCCGGGAATAATGAACAGCATTGCACCAATATATCCCGTTTCGTGACGTGGACTAATGTGAAATAACCATTGCATCCCAACAAAAGCAAAAAGATAAAAAAGACAAGCAACTGCAACCCCAACGGAAACACAGGCTAATAATGTAATATGACGATCAATTAACTTCCGTCGAACATAGTTTCCTAAGCCCGCACCAAGAAAACAACAGGCCATTTCAACAGGTCCACCGCCAAGGAGGAAAACGAAACAGCTACAAGCTAAAGCGGCCGCTAACCCAACCTGAATCGGCGTATAATTTCCTCGACTATGAGCAATTTTCTCAAGGCGATTATGAATCTCGCCAATTGTCATCTCACTGCCATGTTCATGGAATTCATCGATGAACCGTTCCATCTGGGATAATTTACTCGTATTAATCCCAGTACTTGGTAACGACAGTGCTTGGGTATAGCTATGGTGAGCATCCATACAAGTATACTCTAGTGAAACCAGTCCAATATCAGCCGAACAGGTCATCTTTAATTCACGGGCAACAATATTCATTGAGTCACGAACTCGCCAAGCTCCCGTTCCGTATGACAGCATCATTAAACCAATTCGTCCAGCAATCGCAGCTCGCTCTACTAAGTTGGCATCACCTGCTGGCGTAAAGTTATCATTAGTAAAGAAATCTTGCCACGGGATTGCCATATGGTGGTGTGTCGAAATGTGTTCTGCGGGTTCGAATCCCATTATCCCTTCTGTGTCTTCTGCGTCACTTTTTTTCATGACTGCTCTTCCTCCATCAATTCCGTTCAGTTTAAATTCACATAAATAATTATACCGACCTTGTCAACTGCTAATTATCAAGTTGAATTTGTTTTACTCGCTGAATAAAGTCCCGCTCGTCATCACTAAGAACGTATCCTTCCCGGATTACGATTGAAATGTAAAACTTTTCTGGAATTGGATCAAGAATATCTAACGCCTTAATTCCCGGCTCATTTGTTGCAGCATCCTTAACCATCAAGCTAATTCCCTTATCCTGTCGAACAAGCTCCTTAATCCAAGAGATATTTGGCAACCGATAAACAACGATTTGAGGCTTAATCTGAGCATATGTACAATATGCCTGAAATGCAGATTGATGAACATATTGCTGATCATAATTAATAAATTTCTGCGTCGCTAATTCATTAAAATAAACAGCATCCTTTTGAGCAAGTGAATTTTGCTCGCTAATGATGATTCCAAATGGCCGTGTTGCTACTAGTTCAGCAAAAATACCATTTTCATTAATTGGTGCAGTCGAACCCAAAATAGCAATATCAATTTTCCCCTTCCGTAACTGATTAAGCAAATCGTGAGAACCGACCGAGGTTATTCGGAGACGCGAAAGTAAGTCACCAGAAAATTCCTCAACAATTTTAGAAATATATAGTTTCCCAATAATTGGTGGTAAGCCAAATCGAATCTGCTTTTGGTTAGCACGGCTAATTTCCTTCCGGGTTAAATCAATCTTGTCATTAATCAGAACGGCATTTTCATAAAGAAGTAACCCACTTCGCGTAATCATTTCATCACGATGGAAGCGATCCTTACGAACTAATTGGGTATTAAATTCCCTTTCTAATCGTTGAATTGCTTGAGTAATGCTCGGCTGGGAGACCTTAAATTCTTTAGCAACCCGTGTGTAATTTTTATATTTAACTAACGCAACAAAATACTGTAAATCGCGGGTATTCATTTTTGTTCCTTCCTTTTTTCGATACATAATCATATCTTACGCCATAACCAAACGGAACGGCAAGCAGATAATAATGACAAGCGTAATTAATTATCTCCGAAAGCAAAAAAAGACTGACGAAAATAATTAATTTTCGCCAGTCTGTTAGTTAATTTTCTATTCTAGACTTTGAGTGGTTGAGCAACTGAGTCGAGAACTGCTTGCCGTGCCTAGCTGATGTTCTAGGCAACTGAGTCAAAACGCGCTCGCCCTAACCTTCCTCGAGCTAACGACCTCCACCTCCGACGACGAGACGTCGTTCGGTGGAGAAATCGTTAGCCACCGGAAGGTTTTAACGGGCTCGCACTCTCTAATTACCACATACCCAATACTTTCATCCAGAGGCTTCCGATACCGATCCAAACGACGATGTAGAAGATCCCGAGGACAAAGTTGAGTGACCACCACTTGGATTGAGGAACGTAACCAGAACCAAAGAGAACTGGTGCAGGACCTGAAGCGTAGTGCGTAGTCGATGCCATTAAGTTACCAAAGAACCCAAGCATCAAAGCGGCTAACATTGGTGGAACGTTAGCAGAAATTGCCACTGCCAAGAAGGCACTGTACATTGCAGTAACGTGGGCAGTCGAACTAGCAAAGAGGTAGTGGGAGTAGAAGTAAACCACAATCAGGATGATTAATACTAATACCCAATTCATTCCGTGAAGTGAGCTACCAACAGCCTTACTTAACCATGGAATAAATCCTAAGCTTGTCAATGAACCAGCCATCATAACCAGAACAGAGAACCATGTTAATGTGTTCCAAGCACCAGTTTCATGCAAAACGTCTTGCCAACTGAGAACCCCAGTTAAGAGGAGTAATCCTAATGCGATGAAGGCAGCCAAAGTTGCATCAATCCCAATAAAGCTACCAACAATCCAAAGTACCAAGGCTAAGACAAAGATTACAGCCATCAACTTTTCTGGAAGGGTCATTGGTCCCATTTCAGTAAGTTGATCTTCTGCCCATTGCTTAGCATTAGGTGTTTCCTTAATTTCAGGCGGATACATCTTGTAAATCAACCATGGGACAACAATTAATGAAATAACACCAGGTACCAAGGCAGCTAAGAACCAGCCAACCCAGGTAACATTAACGCCATTTCCCTTAGCAAGGGTTTGAACTAGCGGGTTAGCAGCCATTGCCGTCATGAACATTGCAGCGGTAATCATATCACCATGGTATTCAGCAAAGATTAAGAATGAACCAATCTTTCGGGATGTTCCCTTTTTGGGGTCTGAACCAAATGATTGTGATAATGATTCAATAATTGGGTATAGGACACCACCAGCACGAGCAGTGTTACTTGGAGTAGCCGGTGCCAAGATGAGGTCAACCCCAATTAATGAATAAGCTAAGCCAAGGGTTCGCTTACCAAAGGCCTTAACAAAGTTCAATGCAATCCGCCGGCCAAGTCCGGTCTTGATAAACCCACGAGCAATGAAGAATGCCATTGCAATCATCCAGATGGAGGCATTCCCAAACCCAACAATTGCCTTTTCCATTGGTACAGTCTTTGTCAATACCGTTAAGGCAAACGCAACAATTGATACTCCACCAATTGGTAATGGTCGAGTGATACATGCAATAATCGTTGCAACGAATAAGGCAAACATATGCCAACCGGCAACTGGAACTGCAGCTGGCTTGATTGGGGTCATAAACCATAAGATTAGACCAACGATAACAGGCCAAATGAACCCCTTATAATTTACACTTTCTAATTTTTTCATCTTTCCGTCCCTTAATAAATAGTAATAATTGCTTTCGGTGGTATTTCACCACCAACTTTTGCTATTTTTTACAAACTCCGTGCGTAAAGAGCAACTTGTTGACCTGCTTGACGACCAAAGACGATCGTTTCAGCAATGGAGTTACCACCAACACGGTTGTTACCATGAAGCCCACCAGCTACTTCACCGGCAGCGAAGAGTCCCTTAATGATGTCACCATTGCCATCAAGTACTTGGGTCTTTGGTGTGATGTGGATTCCTCCCATTGTGTAGTGAATAGCAGGTGCAATGTGGATAGCGAAGAATCCTGGCTTAGTAATGCCACGATCCATCCCCGTTGTCCGACCAAATTCAGCATCGTCATGGTTTTCAACTGCTTGATTCCAAGTAGTAACCGTTTGCTTCAAGTTGTCTGGATCCACATTAATTTGCTTAGCAAGATCTTCAATCGTTTCACCATGAACAACTAAGCCAACCTTGTCATAGAATTCAATCGCCTTAACGTGATCGCGAATTCCTTGATCAAAGATTAAATAAGCACTGTGCTCAGGTAACGCAGTAATTGCATTTGCACAAATCTTCCGCGTATTTAGCTCATTAACGAACCGTTTTCCTTCACCATTAACCATAATGGCTCCTTCGCCACGAACTGCTTCACCAATCAGGTAAACGTGAGGGTTATCTTGTTGAACGGTTGGGTGAACCTGAACTAAATTCATTTGCATCAATTCAGCCCCAACGTTTTCAGCCAATTTCAACCCATCACCAGTAGCTCCCGGTTGGTTAGTTGTTTTGTAGCTTTCAAGATCTGGGCGGAACCGCTTAATGTATTCTTTTGAAGCACCGAAACCACCAGTAGCAAGGATAACAGCTTTCGCATTAATAACCTTAGTGATTCCATCAGCGTCAACCTCAACACCATTAACTCGGCCATCGTCAGCCCGCCGCAATTTAGTAACCTTAGTCTTGTTAAACACAGGAATATCTTCTTGGGCAACAACTTCCAATAAACTCTTGACCAAGAAACCACCGATTGGCGCCATACTTGCTGGACGGTGGGTCCGCTTTTTGGACATTCCCCCGGTAATGGTAATATCATCCAGCTTAATGTCATGATCAGCTAACCAATCAATTGCTGGGGCAGTATGGTAAACAAAGTAGCCTAACATATCTTTATCGTTGAGCCGACCACCATCCTTATATGTTTCATGGTAAAAGTCAGCAACGTTATCGATCACACCATGGTGAAGTTGAACATTGGTTTCAGCAGCGTTCATTCCAGAAGAGGCCCGGTTAGTATTCCCACCAAGTTCCTCTTCCTTTTCTAATACCGCAACCTTCATCCCTAATTCATTTGCTTGAATAGCGGCTGAAAGGCCAGTCCCACCAGAACCAATAATTACAACGTCATAGTCATTTTCTAACTTGCCAACAGATGTTGGTTGAAATTTTGCCATTACGTAGTTCTTCCTTTCAATATTTGTTAGCTTTAAATCTAGTCCTTACGATCAACGTTGGTCATCTTTAACATGTCCATCCATTCGTCGTATTGTTCTTCAGTTACCTTACCAGACTTCAAAGCAGCTTCCTTCAAGGTACTTCCTGCCTTATCAGCAGCTTGAGCAATCTTAGCGCTGTCGTGGTAACCAATGTGTGGTGATAATGCCGTAACAGTCATTAGTGAGTTATCAACTAATTCTGCCATCCGGTCTTCATTAACGGTCATGCCATGGATCATCTTGTCAGCAAAGCCCATGATTGTTCCAGTCATCAAGTCGGCTGATTCAAGGAACGCATCAATCAACACTGGCTTGTAGACGTTCATTTCAAAGTTACCTTGTGATGATGCCATTGTTACAACAGTATCATTACCGAATACCCGTAAAGCAGCCATTGTTACGGCTTCAGCTTGGGTTGGGTTAACCTTACCAGGCATAATTGATGAACCAGGTTCGTTAGCTGGGATGTTTAATTCACCGTAACCAGCACGTGGGCCAGAACCCAAGAAACGAATATCTTGAGCGATCTTGAACATATCAGCAGCTAAACTCTTCAATGCGCCGTGAACAACGTCTAAGCCGGAGTGGTTAGCTAAGCCGTAGAACTTGTTTGAGTCAGCTGTTAAGTTTAAGCCGTATACTTCGCTAAGCTTTTCAGCAATCTTTTCTGGCATCCCTTCAGCAGCGTTTAATCCAGTACCAACTGCAGTTCCACCAATTGCCAATTCATTTAAGGTTGGTTCAAGGGTCTTAATGTAGTCAAGATCATGTTCAAGAGAAGCCACGTAACCGGATAATTCTTGACCGAAAGTCAACGGAACGGCATCTTGTAAGTGAGTCCGACCAACCTTAACGGTGTGCATGTACTTTTCTTGCTTGGCCTTCAATTCATCAATCAAGTGTTGAACAGCTGGCTTCAACTTATCAAGAGCTTCCAAAGCAACAACATTCATTGCTGTTGGGAAGGTATCGTTAGAACTTTGACCCTTGTTAACATCATCGTTTGGTAAGATTTCGATGTCAGGGTTAAGTTGGTGGGCCTTATGAGCAACAACTTCATTGGTGTTCATGTTAGTTTGTGTACCAGAACCAGTTTGGTAAACCTTCAATGGGAAGTCTTTACGTAATTCTTCATCGCTCAAAGCTAAGAGTTCATCAATTGATTGAACAATCAAGTTACCCTTTTCTTCAGAAATAGCCTTTGTTTCCATGTTTGCTTGGGCAGCTGCCTTCTTAATGTTCAACAAAGCACGAATAATGGCTAATGGCATATACTGACCAGTTGGGAAGTTATTGCGACTCCGTTCTGTTTGTGGTCCCCATAATGCATCTGCAGGAATTTGAACTGGACCAAGAGTATCTTCTTCAGTACGGTATTTTGTCATTGTAAAAGCCTCCATTGTCTAAATAAATCGTCTATTTGTGAAAAAATACACATCAATTACACTACTATCCTAACGCGGTATAATATCCATAGTCAAACTTTCAACATGTTATAAAATTCACTTATGGCATTCCCCTGATCACTGATAATTATTGAGTTCCGCATTAATCGTTGAATAAATTTCACAAGCAAACCAAACAAAAAAACCTAGTTAATTTCTCAAAAAAGTAACTAGATTTTTATTGCTATTAAGATTAAAATCACAAAGTTATTAGACAGAATAACCTAATTTTAGCATTAGTTTTCATTATCAATCATTACCTTTTCCATGATAACGTCCTTCTTTGGCTTATCCATACTATCACGCTTAGCCTGACTAATCTTTTTTACTACATCCATTCCGGTAATTACCTGGCCAAATACGGTATGACGATGATCCAACCACGGAGTACCGCCCACCTCTGCGTAATGATCGATAATTTCTTGCGGATAACCAACTGCTTTCATTTGTTCAATCATATTAGCTGGAACGTGTTCATTAGAAACAATGAAAAACTGGCTGCCATTAGTGTTGGGACCAGCATTAGCCATTGAAACCGCTCCGTTAAAGTTAAACAATTCATCGGAGAATTCATCCTCAAAAGCTTTTCCATAAATACTCTTACCGCCACGACCAGTTCCAGTTGGGTCGCCACCCTGGATCATAAAATCAGGAATAACCCGATGGAAGATCACTCCATTGTAGTAACCCTTTTCCGCTAGTTGAACAAAATTATCAACCGTTTTTGGTGCCTGCTCTTTAAATAACTGAACCTTAATGTCACCAAGGTTCGTTTTGATTGTCGCTTGCGGCCCCTTTACAGCCTCAAGATTTAATTGCGGATATTGCATCTTGCTTCCTCCTTAATTTTTTTACTCATGACTTATTCTTAGCACACAAGCACCCTTAATGTCACCACGTTTAACATACTTCAATGCATCAAGCGCCTTTTCAAGCGGGTATTCGGTAACCTCAGGATGAATATTAAGACGATCAGCCAACGTTAAGAACTCTTCTCCATCACGACGCGTATTACTTTCAACACTTGTTAATGTTTTTTCATGGAAAAGGTGCTTCTGGTAGTTTAGGGATGGAACGTCTGACATGTGGATTCCTGCCATCGCTAATGTTCCTCCTGGAATCAGGCTCTCTAAAGCTGGTAAAACAATATCACCTACTGGAGCAAATATAATTGACGAATCTAACGGAACATCTGAAAGATCATATGCTCCCTTAGCAGAAACACAGCCAAGTTGAAGGGCAAACTTTCGGGCATCAGCGCCTCGAGTAAAGACATGTACTTCTACTCCTTGAGCCAATGCAATCTGTGCTGTTATGTGTGCAGAACCACCAAAGCCGTATAACCCAAGGCGACCACCTGCAGGGACATTTGCCCGCTCATAAGCTCGGTAACCAATTATTCCGGCACATAACAATGGCGCTGCTTCCAAGTCGTTGAATTTTTCGGGGATTCGGTAAGCAAATCCTTCTGGTACAGTAACATACTCAGCGTAGCCTCCATCATGATCCCAGCCGGTATAAACTGAATGCGGGCAGAGGTTTTCATGACCAGAACGACAGAATTTGCAAACACCGCACGCATGACGGAACCATGGAATCCCAATCCGCTCCCCTAGTTCAAACCGTTGTGTTTCTGGTCCAAAGGCAACCACCTTACCGACAATTTCATGTCCTGGAGTAACGTGCTCATGATGAACTGGCAAATCACCTTCTGCCACATGCAAATCGGTATGACAAACACCACAAGTAAGGACTTTTACCAAGACCTCCCCGCGTTGTGGCTGCGGAACTGGCTTAGTAACAAGCTTTAGTGGAGCGTTTTCACCATCAATTGGACCGGGAGTCGTTACTTCCCAAGCCCGCATTGTTTTTGGAATCTCAACTTGATTACTCATCTTCAAGACCTCTTTTGATTAGCTTTCTGTAAACTATTGTAGTCCTTTTTGAACATTTGTGAATTAGCAAACAATAAAATCATTGATACTGTTTAGCAATTTCTGCTGTTAAGGCAAACCATTGTTTTTGTAACTGATTAGCATTAAAGTCGCTATTGATTGTTTGATCGTCCTGAGCAGCTAATTCTAAACCAGCAGTTCCGCCAATATCATCTACAATCCCCTTACCGCTGCCATCTAAAACTTTGGGTTCAGTTGGACTTAGTCGATAGCGTCTGATCGGTGTCGTTTTCTCAATTAGAATATTGAATTGCCAAGAATCACCAAAGTCATATTCGAGTGTTAACTGATCGCCCTGATGAGCCTCCCCTAACCAGTGGAGCGTGATATTCTCTCCGCCATCAAGGTACGGTAATTGATAATTTTTCTTGTTTAGTTGAAGATTATACAGGTGTGAGCCGGTTGCACCAAAACTAGCCATAATGAAGTAGCAAAGATCATCAAACCGGGTTTCGCCACTAAACTGAAGTCGGCGCCACATTGTCGGTTGGTAATCAGCTAATTCAACCTTTATTTGGTATTCTGTTTTTCGGTAATGGTGAGCATGTTTTAACGAAGAACGACGCCGGGCAAGCTCGGATTCCGCGCTATGCAGCATCCTTTCTAGCCGGTAGCCTTCCTTAGCGGATGTGGCGTTATCAATTGCTTGATTCAATGCCTGACTAAACTGATCAAAGTCAACATCAGCAAATAAATCTTGCCGCTTAAGGAACCGACCGAATTCCCGAAAGGCGGCTCCCATCCCCCGATACTTTGAAGTAGTCAGTCGTTCACTATTGCGTTTGCCGTAATCATAAACGTAATAGTAAATTATCGAAACATCATCCAGAATTGTCTTCCCGCTTTCTGCAAGGTAAGATAAGTAGTCCGTTGCGTAATCAGTATCCCGATCGATAATTTGATCACTCTTCCCCATTTGTTCCAGCGATGAACGATAATCCTGAATAATCTCCTCGCTAACTTCTGACTCGTTCATGACATCATTGAGTGATTCAGAATGATAAAGATATCGTCGATTATGCTCATTAAGCTTAGGATGTGCAGGGATAGCAAATTTATTAATTACGTAATTCTCAAAAAGCTCCGTTGCCATTTGAACCTCGTTCGTTTTTACATCCTGCAACTTTAAATTTTTCATCAACGCAAGGGAAATTGCTGGATTACTGGGATCATCATCCCACTGCACAATATCAGGCCGCGTTAACAGGTTTTGAAAAATCTGTAATCGCTGTTGAAGTGCAGGAACAACTGGTCGAACAAACTCAACCTGTTTCAATTGGGCATCACGAATCATGCGAATTTTAACTCGCGGTACTGGAAGAACTTCTAATAACCGAATTAGTTCACGTTTAAATGTTGACGTAAATGCTCGCGGATCACTAAATTGCTGAGGGTGACGGACAATTACCGGTAACGATAGAAGATTATTCATTACAATCATAAAGTCGCCGGTTACCCTAATCGACCAGGCATCGGTGCGCATTAACCGTTGTTCATCAGCTAACCTTGTATTTGCATGGAGATGCTGAGCAACATTATTTTCAACAGCAATTAACACCATCATCACTCCTTCTTCTAAAACGGGGTTACTTTAATTCTTTAGCGTCTCTCCAGAAAATCTAAGAACCCCTCTTTAATCTCTTCCGTTTCCTTTATCTCCATTGTGACAGAATGGCTAAATGAAAACAAATATTCTAGACAATCGAGACAAAACTACTACAATAATTAAGAAAACGTGAAATATTAAAAGGAGTAACCAAAATGATTAATTCTGGTAAATTAGATATTTTTGATCTCAAAAAAATCAAAATTAATCGAACGGCAAAAGAGTTAGAAGAGGCAGGAAAGGAAAAGCGGGCTAAGGTAAGCAGCGAACAGTTAGCCGAATTTATTCCCGTCCACAGAGATCCTGTTGCTGCGATTAAGAAAACAGAATCTAAAATGGTTCAGGAACTGCTGCCCCTTCGTCATGAACGGATGCTGGCTAGCAAGTTTGCTTTTTTCCGGGGAACAGCAGAATTAATGGAACAAGATCTTAAAGATCAGTACCAAAGCCATATTCCGTTAATTATTTGCGGGGATGCCCACGTCAATAATTATGGTTTCTACGCCTCGCCAGAGCGCCAATTAATTTTCGGCCTGAATGATTTTGATGAATCGCGGATTGGCAATTGGGAAAGCGATCTTAAGCGTCTTCTGGTTAGTGCTCGCTTAGCCGGTGAAGAGAACGGCTTTAGTAACCACCATCTAAATGACGTCCTCCACCTAATCACTAAAACCTACCGTCATAGTATTAAGCACAATAATAAGCTAAGTCTCTTTCAACGGTTATACTCTTCATACGAAATCCACGATATGATCACTGCAATTGACACTTTGCATAGCAGCACAAGTCAAATGAACGAAATCCTCAATAAAATTGTCAAAAAAAGCAGTCGAAGCAACTCTGAGCAAATTGTTAAAAAAATGACGAGGGTTAACGAAAACGGCCAGTTACGATTTAATGAAAATGCTCCCCGTGCCAAACACATTAATGCAGAAAAATATGCCGAAATTCTTCAAGGATTTAACCGCTATCGAGATAATGTTCGTCAAGATATTCGCGTCTTCCTTGGTAATTTCAGTATTACCGATATTATTCGCTACAGCGTTGGCGTTGGTAGCTTTGGAACTCGTTGCTACTTGCTCCTCCTCACCGGGAATGAAGGTAGCCACCTAGTTCTTCAGATTAAAGAAGCAATGCCCCTTCGTTATAACTTACTCCGTTTACCAACTGCAGAAGCAATCAAAAACGGTGTACTGGCAGGCCGCAGAATCGTGACCGCGCAGCGAACCCTCCAAGCTTCTTCTGACCCATTTCTTGGTAGCACATCATTTGGCGGGCGGAGTTACTATGTTCGTCAGTTCCGTGACATGAAAGAATCAATTAACGTCAGCAAGCTTGATTACGAAAGTTTTAACCTCTACTGTCAGATCTGTAGCTCGCTGTTAGCAATGGCCCATTTTCAAAGTCCAACTGCCCCAATGGTCCGTGGTTACCTAAGAGGGCAGAAGGTATTAGACGACGGTCTCGTCGAATGGACAAACGCCTATGCCAAACAAGTAGCCATCGATTATGATGATTTTCGGAATAGCTTGCAGGATAATAACGTACTAATAACAAAATAAAGGTTTATAAGGAGGTGGTGCAAACGTTTGCACCACCTCCTTATAAATATGTGGTAAAATGGAATTTGTAAATATTGAAGCGCTTACTTCAAGGAGGCAAATAAAATTATGAATATTACTAAAGTACCGTTTGGAACTTACCAAGACAAACCAGTTACAAAGTATATTTTGACAAATGATCACGGTGTCCAAGCGGGAATCTTGGACTTTGCTGGGCTGTTACAGTCATTTAAGGTGCCAACAAAGGATGGCGGTAAGGCTGATATGATCTTAACTAGTGAAAACCTTGATGAATTTACTAACAATGGTTTTTGCACTAACCGTTTAATTGGCCGGGTTGCCGGAAGAATTGCTGATGGTCACTTTGAAATTGATGGCAAAGAATACCAACTTGAACAAAACGAAGGAAAGAACACGCTCCATGGTGGGACAAATGGTTTCTACAGCTACATTTGGAATGTTGATTCTACTAACGTCACTGATAATGAAGCATCCATTACTTTAAGTCTCACCCTTACCGAAGAAATGGATACTTTCCCTGGAAAGATTCATGTTACCGCAACCTACACACTAGACAATGACGATAACCTGACCTTGAAGTTTGGCGCTACCTCCGATGCAGACACTTTGTTTAACCCAACTAACCACACTTATTGGAACATGGCTAAGGCAAGTGCCAAGACGGTTGACCAATTAAAACTCTATGTCAATTCCAAAAACCACTTAGCCGTTGACGATGGCAAGATCCCAACTGGAGAAAAACTGGCAAACGAAGGAACACCATTTGACTTTAGTACCCCAACTCGTCTTGGTAATGCCCTCGAAGAAATGGCATCAACTAAAGAAAACGGGTTTGATGATATTTGGGAAGTTGAACCAAGTCTTACTGAACCGGTTGCTACCCTTGAAGATCCCGAAAGCGGTCGTAAGATGACCCTTTACTCAGATCGGAATGCCTTAATCATGTACACCATGAATTCTGATGATCCAGCGGTTTATAACCACGGTGAAGTTCACCCACACTTAGGACTTGCAATGGAAGCACAAACTCTTTCAGATGCAGTCCATCATCCCGGATTCGGCGACATTACTCTCCATCCAGGTGAAGAAAAAGAATATACAATTAAGTGGCACGTAGAATACTAGATTTTATAGAGCCCTAAAGAACGAGAAAAGAGGGTGGAAAAACGTTAAGTTTTTCCACCCTCTATATATACTTAGTAATCTCCGACTTAGTGATCTCCAAACTTAGAGAGTCTAATCGCGGAAATCCAAATAGGCTCACTTCGTATCGTAACTGAGGGACTCGAGCCTAACGCAGCGGAGCAAGCCTATTCGGCTACGAACAACTCTGATGATTTCATCATCATTCATCGTTCTAGGTTAGTCAACCGTCCCTCCGAGAAAGTTAATTCCCAGCTCCTCTCATTCTCAATGATTTGCTAAGTACACATAGTCTAATTGCAAGAAACTTGATCCCCAGCTTTTTCCTTTAAAACCAGCCATTCTTTTTGACATTATCAGTGGCCTTAACAGGAAGTTGAATTGGAGTCATCCCCGTTGGTTTAAGGGTAGCGTAACCAACATGTTGCCCCTTCTTAACCGGGGCTTTTAGCTGGTGAGTCATTGACCGATCTGCCTGATAAATTTTCAATTTTGCTCCAACCTGATTAAGCGTTGCGTCTTTAGGAAGCCAGATCGTTGTTGACTTGGTTAGCTCAAGTCCGGTACTATGCTTGTCTTTAGCATGAACAACATGGGCATCCTGAACACTCTTTGATAGCTGCCGTAAAGAAGTTAGCTGAACTGGCTGATAAAGCTCAGTCAATTTCTCATAGAATTTCTGAGCATCCTTTGACTGAGCATTCCAATCGCCCTTAGTATGGAGGGCAACAACGATCACTCGCCGACCAGCAAACATCCCTGTTGAAATAATGCATTTTCCGGCAGTATCAGTGTTACCAGTCTTTAGTCCATCAATCGTCCCGTTTTTAGGTGCAAAACCATTTTCTGGTAACAACGAATTAATATTTACCATCTGATATTCCTGGTTTGCACTAACCCGGAAGTTAGCCATTTTTGTTTTGGTAATCTTAAGCGAATCAGGATAAGTTTCAATCAGGTACTTTGAAATCAGTGCCATATCCTTAGCTGAAAATTGGTTTTCTGCCGTCTTTTTTACACCTTTTAGACTGTTCTTTCCTAAATCACCATTTGCTAAACCAATCATATTATAAATTTTAGCATCGGTAACACCTGCTTTTTTCGCGACTGCCTGCATTTTTTGATTAAAGGCTGCCGTACTCCCTGCGTCTGCCAATGCCAGAGCCTCTGCGCTGCCATCAGCCGATACAATCATCATTGACTCGGTTAACTGACGAATAGTGTAGCTCTCACCCGCATTCAGTGGCACATTAGAGAAGTGCCAATCATTTGCAACCTTAGCAACGGCTGGTGTAATCTTAACTTTCTGGTTCCAACTCAAATGGTGGTTCTTTACATCCTGCTCGATTACGGCTAGCGTTAATACCTTAGTCAAGGATGCAACCGGGTAAGTTTTATTGGCATTCTTTTGGTATAGAACTTGACCTGTTTCCGCATCAATCGCGTAAGCTGCCCGCGCATTTAAATTTAACGTTGTTGCATCCGCTGAAACTGTATTAATGGCCCCTAAACTAACTACATTTACAGTTAAAATGGCAATTAGAAATGCAATTAACGTCCTTTTTAATTTTTTCATCACACTATCGTTTTCCCTCTCTCAAAAATATCAAACTCAATAATATCGCATTCAGGTGTTAAGAGGATGACTTTTTAATAACTTTTATGAAACATTTTCCTGGTTATTAAAATTCTCCTAATAATTAGATGAGAATTCCTCCTTTTTCCCTCAATTGCTGGTATGATTGTCTAATGTTATCAAATTAAAGGAGAGTTTTCACTATGGGTGCATCTCATCGTCGGCTAAACCGTCGTAAAGTTGTCTTGTTTATTCTTATCATTCTTGCTACTTTCTGGGGAATACACCATTTTACCGCAACTAGTCCCCGCTTAAAGTCAGCCTGGAATAAGATTATTTTCACCTCAAACAATAACGTTGCTATTGCCGTTTATTCACCGAAAACTCACCGAACATACTCATCATCTAACGTCCCAAACCATAAATTTCATATGGCAAGTACGGTCAAGGTCAGCATTCTTGCTGGTCTGATGGTTAAGCAAGATGGTGCCTTATCCTCACACCAGCGTTCATTAGCTAAACAAATGATTGAAGCAAGTGACAATAACTCAACAAGTGAATTATTCGATAATCTTGGCGGACAGGAAGGCCTTCAATCCACGTTTAATCAATTTGGGATGAAGGATTCAACGGCGGATTCATCTTGGGGATTGAGTACCACAACGGCTAAAGACCAGATTAAACTTCTTAATAACATCTTCTACAAATCGAACCTTTTATCCGCAGATTCTCAACAATACATTAGCAGTCTAATGAGTAATGTTGAAAGTGATCAAATCTGGGGTGTCTCAGCTTCAAGCGATAATTTTGCCTTAAAGAACGGCTGGCTCGAAAATGGTAACGAAAAATGGATCATTAACAGCATTGGCTATGTTAAGAACAGTAACGGTACTTCCTATACCATCGCCATGTACAGTGATAAGAACCAGTCGATGCAGACCGGAGAAGAGGTTCTCAACCAGCTTGCCCGCGTTACAAAGCCGATTTTAAATTAACCAATGAAAAAATAACCTCTCACTTTCAATAAAATGAAATGAGAGGTTGTTTTTTAGTCTAAAAATTCACCACTTATCTGGCGTTGCAACATAATCACCGATTCCATCAGGATTACCATTCCACTGGAAATCATGATACCAAAGTGAATGCTTTTCTTGATCTAGTTCATCAATTTCTTCCATTTCAGCAGCAGAAAGGGCAAAATCAAAGATCTCCATGTTCTCTTTCATCCGTTGCTCATGGATCGTCTTTGCTAGTTCGATCATTCCATGTTGCAATCCCCACCGAAGTTCAACTTGAGCCGCACTCTTATTGTGTGCTTCAGCAATTTTATTAACAACTGGGTTTCTTAATAATGTTCCGCTTCCTAGCGGTGACCATGCCTCCAGCTTTATTCCGTGTGAACGGTCAAAGTCCACAATTGCCTGTTGATGGATATGGGGATTGAACTCAATCTGATTTACCGCCGGAATTATTGTCCCATGATCCATTAAATCAGTCAGCCTTTCATTATTAAAATTAGAGACACCAATTGCCCGTGCTTGACCATCCTTTAAAATTGCTTCCATTGCTCGCCAGGTTTCGTTATATTTTCCATCTACTGGCCAGTGCTCTAATAAAAGATCCACGTGATCAGTCTGCAAAGCCTTTAACTGCTCTTCAAATGCTTGTCGAACATGATCATAATCTCCCTGATCGCCATTAAAGATCTTAGTAGTTAGGAAAATGTCATCACGCTTAATCCCATCTTCCTTAATGGCAGCTTGAATTCCTTTACCAACACCTGCTTCATTTCCGTACTGTTTAGCTGTATCAATTAGAACATAACCATTCCGTAAGGCCGCATGAACAGCATTCGCTGCATCCTCAATTGTGGACTTCCAAACTCCCAGTCCTAATTGAGGAATCTTTACGCCATTATTCAATTCAATTTGTGGTTGCATATTTTGATTCATGTGTTTTCCCACCTCCATACCCTGTATTAATCCTTTTACTACTAGAATGCAAAAAATTTAATTACTAGTAGATAGACACCTCATTGAATAACAACTCCGGTCAAGATAGAGCTATAATAAAGTTAAAATTTTGATTAGTAATAAACTAATCTCAGAAAATTTAAGTCAGTATTCTCTGATTTTTTAAGTGGGAGTGAACAAAATGGAAATTCAATCAAACATGTTAACCCTTGCTGATGGTAACCAAATGCCACAAGAAGGATTTGGCCTTTACAAAGTTGACGATCAAGAAACGATGAATAACGCAGTTCGCGCAGCCTATGAAGATGGTTACCGTCTTTTCGATACCGCTCAGCTTTACGGTAATGAAGCAGAAGTCGGTCAGGCATTTAAAGATTTAAATATTTCCCGGGAAAATATTTTTGTAACCACCAAGGTCTCTGAGGCTAACCAGGGATACCAAAGTGCAATTTCCGTAAAAGAATCCTTAAAGAAGCTTCAGATGGACTATGTCGACCTCTTACTTGTTCATTGGCCTATTCAGCGAGCCTTTTTTGATACTTGGCGTGCTTTTGAGGAATTAAAAAAGGAGGGACTTGCTAAATCAATTGGTGTTAGCAACTTCCAAATTATTCACCTTCAATATTTAGCAACTAAAGCTAATGAAATGCCTGTTGTTAATCAAGTTGAACTTCATCCACGTTTAACCCAAAAGCCACTGCTTAAATATGACGAAGAACACCACATTGTTACCCAAGCATGGAGCCCGCTTGGCCGTGGAGCAGTCCTTAACATTCTTGAATTAGAAACAATTGCTGAAAAGCACGGCAAGTCAACTGCTCAAATCATTTTACGTTGGCATTTGCAAAACGGGGTTTCATTTATTCCGAAGTCCGTTCATCCTGAGCGAATTCAGCAAAATGCGGATATTTACGATTTTAGCCTATCTCCTGAAGAAATGAAGACAATTGATAGTCTTAATCAATACGCTCGAACCGGTCGGGAACCCGAATTGACTTACGAATACAATCATCAATATTAGCAGAAGCTGGGAATCAAGCTTTTTAAGAGTCCGTATGGCTAGTCGAGAACGGAGGTTGGTTTGATCAGAACTGTTCTCCGTTCGTGACTAGACACTAGGGCTCTGCTTGATTCCCGCGATTAGACTCGGTAATTCCAGAAATTACTGGTAATAGTAAGGGCTTGAGAAAAAATATTTTTTCTCAAGCCCCTTTATTAATCAAATTAAATCTCCAGCAACCTTATCCGCTAATGCAGGGTAAATTGCGATAATTGCTTGGCGGTATTTTTCGCCAGTAACCTTTAAACCAATTATTGGGAGGAAGTTATTAACATCATCAGCTGCATAATCACCAACGGCACTGACACCAGCTAAGGTATCCCCCTCAAATATTAGCGTTAACCTTCCAGTTTGATCATTTTGCCCAGCTGCAAGACTAGAATATTTGAGATTAAGGGTCTTTGTCTGATATTGACTATTTTCCCTTGCTTCTTCTTCCTTCACACCAGCTTCAGCAATCTCCGGAAACGTAAACGCAGCGGTTCCAATCGTTGGGTATTTAATTGCTGCCGTTGTTTTCTCTTCTAGGTAGTTAAAGAGGTATTCTCCTTCAAATTCAGCAACCGGTGTCAGCTTAGGCTGCGGTCGACTGATAACATCACCAATTGCGTACACATTAGGATTACTCGTTTGCAGGTGTTCATTCACAATAATGCCGCCACGATCACTATCAATGTTAGCTGCTTCTAATGCTAATCGATCAATATTGGGTTGGCGACCACTTGCGTCGACCACGTAATCAGTCGGGATTTCCCCTTGATCGGTCTGGACAATGAATCCTTCATCTTGTTGACGAACTCCTTGAACGCTGGTATCCATCAAAAATTCGACGCCACGTTTTTCCATTGCTTCCGTTACCACTTGAACCTTTGATGCAGGAAAAGTTTTTAATGGACGGGAGGAATGGTCAATGATCGTAACTGCAGCTCCTGCAGCACCAAGCACAGTTGCTAATTCCATAGCAACGTAACCGCCGCCAATAAAAGTAACATGCTGTGGTAAGTGTGGAAGTGATAGGACATCCCTACTAGTGTGCGTAAATTGATCACCAGGAATTGCTAACCGATGAGAACGTTGCCCTGTAGCAATTACAATTCGGTTACCTTGATATTGGTGACCATTAACTTCAATTGTATTCTCATCCACAAAATGGGCGTACCCTGATTCAACATCATGGCTTTTAGCAATGATCGCCTTAGTCTCTTCTGGCCATGGATTAAACCGGTCTAACTTAGTAGCCATTAACTTCTGCCAATCGATTGTTGCTGTTTGTTTAATTCCTCTTCCTTGGAGTTGCTGACTCTGTAAAACTACTCTAGTTGCTCCTTCAAGGAAAATTTTCGGCTCACAGCCATAATTTGGGCAGGTCCCGCCAAATTCATCCCCATCAACCACTAAAACTTTCCGGGATGTTTTAGCTAATAAATTAGATAGCTTGTAGGCAGCTGGACCAGAGCCAATTAAAATATAATCATATTTTTTCATTTCTTACCCTCCATTTCTCTTGGTCTCAAGATAACACAAGATGGATCCAAAAAATATTTTTCTGCTTATTCACCTTTTCACTTTCATTGTTAATTAGTTTCATTTCGCATTCCCACAAGCTTTCATCATTATTTTCATAAGATGCCAATTTAATAGCAATGAAAATGATTACAATTTTAATTGATAAACGTTTGACATTTAAAAATAGGCATTGTATATTATTCACACAAGCAAATGATAAGCGTTTATCAAATTAATATTTGGAGAGTAATTTGAACTATGAATAACAAGAATTCAATGGTTACCAAACTCGCTTTCTTATCCGTTTCCTTCATGGTTACTAGTGCATATGCCATTCAAGGTTCACTACCACAATTAAAGGCTGCATTAGGAATCAGTCAGCCACAATCGGAGTATCTGGTTACTACTCCTTCATTTGCGGTAATGATCTTCGTTGTCCTTTCACCATTACTTCAAGAATGGTTCAACATTTCTGACAAGAAGATTATTATGGCTGGTGTTACCATCGTTGGACTTGCTGGGTTGGTTCCAATGTTTATTAGTAACTACACTATTATCTTGATTTCCCGACTAATTCTGGGTGCCGGTTATGGGTTATATAACTCCCAAGCTATTTCCCTGATTTCTGTTTGGTATCAAGGCGAAACCCGAGCGCAAATGCTTGGTTGGCGTGCAGCTGCCGAACAAATTGGTCAAGCATGTACCCTTGCAGTTGCTGGTCTCTTACTCAACTATGCTGGCTGGCATGCTTCATTCCTTGTTTATGCCTTTGCATTCGTTGTCCTCTTCTTCTTTGCAATGCGAGTTCCCGATGACAGTAAAGCTCAAGACGATAGCGTTGCTGAAGATGATCTCGCTGAGGAACTAACTAACGAAAAGCCACAAGATATTACCAAGATTAGCCCCGTTGTTTATCTTCTTGTCTTGTTCGCGTTTCTTCTAGTTGTAGACTACGTTGGAATGGAAAACCGGTTCCCTGGTCTTTCTGTTGCCATCAACGGTGAACAATATACCGGTTCATCAATGTTCCTTTCCTTAATGTTGATTGGGGCAACTCTTGGTGGAATCTGCTACGGTCCAATTAATAAACGACTTGGCTTTGGAACTGTTTACCTTGGCCTCGGCTTAATGGCCCTTTCAAACTTCTTGTTCGGGTTTGCCGGTCATAACTTTGTTGTCATGGTTATCGGTTTATTATTAATCGGTTTTCCCCTTCAATTAGTTTCACCATTAATTTTCAACTTACTTCCAGACTTGGCCCCTGCTAAGCGACAACCATTAGTAACATCCCTTTGCCTAATCGGATTTAACTTTGGTTCATTCTTCTCACCAACTATCGGTCAATGGACAAACAACTTGCTTGGCCAGCCATTAAGCGGTCTCGGCCTTGCAGCACCATTCCCGGTTTACGGTGTTGTCCTGATTCTAATCGGAATCATTATTTTCTTTGCAAGTCGTCACGCACACAAAGCTTAATCAGAATTATTTAGGAGGATTTTAATTATGCCTATTCAAAACAAAGCAATGTTAATTACCTACTCTGACTCAATGGGAAAGAACATTAAGGAAACCCATGAAGTATTGAAGAACTACATTGGTGACGCTATTGGTGGTGTTCACTTGCTACCATTCTTCCCTTCAACTGGTGACCGTGGATTTGCTCCATACCGCTATGATGTTGTTGATTCTGCATTCGGTGACTGGGATGATGTTGAAGCACTTGGTGAAGACTACTACTTAATGTTTGACTTCATGATCAACCACATCTCCAAGAAGTCAGTAATGTACCAAGACTTCAAGGAAAAGCATGACGATTCCAAGTACAATGATTTCTTCATTCGTTGGGAGAAGTTCTGGGAAGCAGCTGGTAAGGGCCGTCCTACTCAAAAAGATATTGACCTTATTTACAAGCGGAAGGATAAGGCTCCTGAACAAGAAATCGACTTTGCTGATGGTTCTAAGGAACACCTCTGGAATACCTTTGGTGAAGAACAAATTGACATCAACGTTAAGAGCAAGGTCGCCCAAGAATTCTTCAAGCAAACATTAACTGACATGGTTAAGCACGGTGCAGACTTAATCCGTCTTGATGCCTTTGCTTACGCTGTTAAGAAGGTTGACACTAACGACTTCTTTGTTGAACCAGAAATTTGGGACCTCTTAAATGAAGTTCGCGATATTCTTGCCCCTTACAAGGCTGATATCTTGCCAGAAATTCACGAACACTACACTATTCCAGAAAAGATTTCTGACCACGGTTACTTTGTTTACGACTTTGCATTACCAATGACCACCCTTTACACTCTCTACTCTGGTAAGACTAACCGCCTTGCTAAGTGGCTTAAGATGTCACCAATGAAGCAATTCACTACCCTTGATACTCACGATGGAATCGGTGTTGTTGATGCTAAGGACATCTTAACTGATGACGAAATCGAATACGCATCAAACGAATTATACAAGGTTGGTGCAAACGTTAAGCGGAAATACTCAAGTGCTGAATACCACAACCTTGATATTTACCAAATCAACTCCACTTACTACTCAGCACTAGGTGACAACGATGACGCCTACCTTCTTTCCCGGGCAATCCAAGTCTTTGCTCCTGGTATTCCAATGGTTTACTATGTTGGTTTACTTGCTGGCTCAAATGACCTTGAATTACTTGAAAAGACTAAGGAAGGTCGGAACATTAACCGTCACTACTACACTAAGGATGAAGTTGCTAAGGAAGTTCAACGTCCAGTAGTTGCAAATCTCCTGAAGTTACTCTCATGGCGGAACAAGTTTGCTGCCTTTGACCTTGACGGTTCAATTGAAGTCGAAACCCCAAGCGAGACTACAATTAAGATTACCCGGAAGGACAAAGATGGTAAGAACGTTGCTGTCCTCAATGCCGATGCTGCTAACAAGACCTTTACAATCACTGCTAACGGTGAAAAGGTTATGGAACAAAAATAATTTGCTGCAATAACCAGCTAACAATAAACCCTTTCTAATCAATATGTACGGTTAATTGTAGTAAAAATTATCAACACCCTAAATTTAATAGGCTACTAATATTTCGCGAAAGCTAGATATTAGTAGCCTATTTTTTGTAATCACGTTCATTGTAAGCGTTTTTATGGTACGATTATCTTAGAGTTGTATGATTTAACTAGGTTTGTTACAGGAGGCTGATTATAATGGCATTTCAAAATGTAACAATTGCTGGAACGGGTGTGCTCGGAAGTCAAATTGCGTATCAAACGGCATTAAATGGCTTCAACGTTACGGCATATGATCGCAACCCAGGCACTGCCAAGAAACGGGTTACTGGATTAAAGGCAAGTTACCAAAACGATTTGGGACTAAGTGACGCAGAATTCAATGCTGGTCTTAATCAAATTAACTTTACCGCTGACCTTGCAGAAGCAGTTAAAGACGCTGATTATGTAATTGAAGCCTTACCAGAAAATCTGGAAATTAAGGAAGAGTTCTACAAGCAATTATCAAAACTTGCTCCGGCAAAGACTATTTTTGCAAGTAACTCCTCAACCATGGTTCCAAGTCAACTGGTAAAGTTTGTCGATCGACCGACCAAATACCTACACATGCACTTTGCCAATAAGATTTGGAAGTGTAATGTTGCCGAAATTATGGGAACTGAGCAAACTGATCCAGCCGTTTTTCAAGAAGTGGTTGACTTTGCCCACGCAATTAAGATGGTGCCAATTCCACTTCATAAAGAACAACCAGGATACGTCCTTAATTCACTCTTGATCCCATTTGTGATTAGTGCAATGGCTCTTTGGGTAAAGGGAGTTGCCGATCCCCAAACGGTTGATAAGGACTGGATGATCTCTACCGGTTCACCTGTTGGTCCATTTATGATGCTCGATGATGTAGGTTTACGGACAGTTTGGAATATTGTCACTAACCTCTATGAATCTCGTCAGCAAGAAGTCTTCAAGGTAATTGCCGATCGGCTTAAAGAAATGATTGATGCTGGTCACGAAGGACTAGAATCAGGTCAAGGGTTCTACCACTACCCTAACCCAGAATTTGCGGACCCAGATTTTCTTAAGAAGTAGAAGGGAGCACGTAATTATGTCATTTAAAAACATTACTGTTGCGGGGGCTGGCGTTTTAGGAAGCCAGATTGCCTACCAAATTGCGCTCAATGGTTTTAATGTCACCGTTTATAACCATCACATTGATACTGCTGAAAGTCGAATTAACGCGTTAAAAGCAGATTACCAGCGCGATCTCAATTTAACTGATCAAGAATTCCAAGCTGGGTTAGACAATATCACCACAATTACGACCGATCTCAAAGAAGCCGTTAAGGATGCTGATTACGTCATCGAAGCTCTCCCTGAGTCATTAGAACTTAAGGAAAAGTTTTACGCTGAACTTTCACAGGCCGCTCCTGCTAAAACAATCTTTGCAAGTAATTCTTCATCATTTATTCCCAGTCAACTGGTTAAGTTTGTTGATCGACCAGCAAAGTTCCTGCACATGCACTTTGCTAATAAAATTTGGCGATTTAACGTTGCGGAAATTATGGGAACTGAACAAACTGATCCAGCAGTTTACCAAGAAGTGGTTGACTTTGCTCGTGAAATTAAAATGGTGCCAATCGAAGTTCATAAGGAACAACATGGCTATGTTCTTAACGCTGTCTTAATGCCTCTCCTTGCCTCCGCAATGCAATTATGGGCAAATGACGTTTCTGATCCGCAAACAATTGATAAGGACTGGATGATTTCTACTAATTCACCGATGGGACCATTTATGATCTTGGATATGGTTGGTTTACGAACTCCTTACCAAATGGAACTCAATGCTTATCAAACTACTAAGGACGAAATTCACCAAACGATTGCGAAAAAGTTAAAGGCAATGATTGATGCTGGACACGTTGGACAAGAATCAGGTCAAGGATTCTATCACTACCCTAACCCGGAGTTTGAAGATCCTGATTTCCTCAAGAAATAAATCAATAGCGATGAAATAGCAAAAAGATCATTAACGATGAAATTTCAATCGTTAATGATCTTTTTTTAATTTATTGTTCCTGTTCTTCAGACAATGCGCCAAGAAGAGCAATTGCCATCATGTACCAAGCATTGGTATTATCTAGCATTGGCAACTCGGTAGCATCATCACTAGGAACTTCCTCAGCAACATTCTGAACTGGTTGTTGTGGTGCCGGCGCTGGCTGTGGAGCTGGCTGTGGCTGAGTTTGTTGTTGAACCGGTTGTGATTGTTGCTGAACCGGCTGTTGCGGTTGAACAGTAACTTGTGAAGCTGGTTCTTGAACCACAACTTCCTGTGGATTATCAGTAGACTGCGGCTGCTGAACAACTGATTGTGGTTGTTGCTGTGGTGCCGTTGATTGTCCCTGCGGTGCTAACTGAACTACTACTTCCTGTGACTGTGGAGTAGTTGGCTGTGTTTGCTGATGAACAACAACTTTTTGTTGAGGTGCAGTCTGTTGTGGCTGCGATTGCGGTTGTTGAACCGGTGATTGCTGTTGACTAGCCGGTTGTTGAATAACTGTTTCCCCAGCAGGCGATTCTTCAATTACCCCTTGGTCGCTACTATTAGCAACTGGTGATGGTTGTTGTGCAGCCTGATGACGCAAAACAGTAACATTATAAGTAGCAATTGCAGGTGTATTGTTGTCATCGGTCACTTGAATATTAATGCCCTTTGGTTTACCAAAGTATTCAAAATCAGGCGAGAAGGTCACTAATCCGGTACTTGGTTCCAAAATATAACTACCAATTCCCGAGATGGAAATCTTTTCAGCATTACTTACCTGACCATTAATGATAAATCGTGCCGGGTGGTTAGCATCAATCCGTGCCATCACTTGATCACTACCACTAGTAATCCGAACCTTAGAAGTTTGACTCTGACCTTGTTCACCAATTGTTGGCGCAATCCGCGCACTCGGCCGAACAGCATCAACTGTTGGTTGGTACTGGAGATTGGTCTGCTCACCACTAGCAGAAGTTACCCGAATAGTTACTTTATCTGGTTGACCAATAAAGTTTTTATCTGGCGCAAATGATACCGTTCCTGTATTAGGGTCAATTTGGTAGAGACCGACAGTCTGACCATTCTTGGTTGCACTCAGCTGCTTACTTGCTTGACCATTACTAATAAAGTCAATTGGCCAATTAGGATCAAGCGGCTTCCCTGGTACATTAGGACTAGAAATGATTGTAATCTGTGAAGTCTGGGTAACCCCTTGGATATCATGAGTATTTTGCAACTGAATTCCTAAAACAGTCTGACTGAAATTACCAAGATAACTATGTCCATCTGAACCATAAGCAATAAATTCTATTGGTTGCGGACGACCAACAAACGTGCCGCTTGGCTGGTAAATAATTTCATTCTTTCCCCGATCAATTCGGTAAACACCAATCTTTTCATCGTTCAAGATTGCATCAAGTGATTGGGCGCCGGTTGCACTTCCATTAACCCAGAACTTAATGTCCCTTACATCAATATTTGATGGCTTTTTCTCTTCAATCTTCTTTTCAGGATTAGTCCGTTGATAGAACAGATCAGTTGATGGATTATCGTTTTGGGTAATCACTGGCAGATTATTTTTAATTGAAATTTTGGCATGTTGTTCCTTACCTTGCCACCCAACAGTTGATGGGTTAGAAACCTCACCACGAATAATTTGTGGTTGGAACCGAACAAAACCAATATATTCAAAATTACTGTCTGATAAGATTACGTAAGCCGGAGCAACTGGACCATTATAAGTACTGTCGGTTAATTCAAAACTAACCTCAGCCCCCCGGTGAGCACCCTTAGAGGTTAACGTGTACGTCCCAATATTGGTATCTGGAACCGGATCACCATTTTCGTCCATCTTTTGAGCAGCCATCTTAATAGAATTTCGCCCAGTATCAATGTAGTTTCCTTCAACCCAAATAGAGGTATTCTTACCAAAAATCTGGTTTAAATTATTAGTTAGCGTAATGGGACCAAATGTAGCGGGCCACATTTCATCCCCTGACGTACTAACACTATAAAAGTTATCCAGCTCAATACTTTGTGGCTGGTTAGAAAGGTTAGCCGTTTTTTGTCCAACTAAACTGTAGTAAACAATGTAATAGATATCGGTATCCTTAGTAGGATCATCTAAAGTTGCCGGATCAAACGTTGTTACAACGTTACCATCGTTCAATACCGAAGCATAGCCACCTTCGACGGGGATATGAATCTTCTTAAATGAGCCATCCTCGTTCTGGGTGTATGGGATTGACCGTAATTTTTCTTGCTTTAATGCTCGATCTAAACTATGTAAAACAACGGATCCATAGTGTCCCTGCTCACCTTCATCAAAGTATTCATTAGCAGCAGTCAGTTGACTTGGATCTATTGGTTGATTTTGCTCATTAATATTCATTGTCTCACCGTCACTTTGCCTTATTGACCAGCCTGTTACAACCACTAATTATAAAATTATTCCCCGATTATTGATCGTAACAGTATAATTCATCTTCTATTCTCAGTCGTTACTCTCCCCTGCTAGCAAGATCATCTTGTGAAAAGTTATGCTAATAAGGTTGTAATAACATTCGCTTGATAAACAAATTTTCAAATTTCTTATTTAAACTCTCAAAATAAATCGTATATCTATTTTAACGTAAATGCAATTATTATCATATACTTATCCCCATATAATAAATTTATTATTATTTAACTTTATTATACCTCTACCAGGTTCCCGCGAAGATTAAATGATACAATAAAAGTGAAATTAATAGTATTTAATCGGTCTTTTGTGAAGGGAGTAATTTAAATGGTCATGAATCCAAGTAAAGCTCAAGATGTCTGGAAAGACGCAGGAGAGCACGTTCAGTTTACGGTTCTTGAACTCAACCGCAAAGATCAAGCAAAGGAACAAGAGGCAATTCAAGAATTTGTGGATCGTTATCAGGCAATTATCAGATCACTACGAATCCGCGATAATGGCGGTAATCTAAAAACCTCATTAGGCTTTAGCAGTGATGCTTGGGATTACCTCTTTCCAAATGCTCCAAAGCCAAAGGAACTTGAACCATACCAAACCCTTTCCGGTGAAAAATACACAATGCCAGCCACTAAGGGGGATCTCTTCCTTCATATTCGGGCAAATGATGAGGCTGTTGTATACGAGCTTCTTCGTCAGTGTCGTCTTTTCTTGAAGGACTTTACTACCGTTGTCGACGAAACAAAGGGGTTCCGCTACTTTGAGGGACGGGCAATTATCGGCTTTATTGATGGTACTGAGGTCCCACAAGTTGAAGACGCTGCCCATTACGCAATCATTGGCGACGAAGACCCATTCTTTGAAAACGGCTCATATGCTTTTGCTCAAAAATGGCGTCACCACATGGACATCTGGAATCAATTAACTACTGAAGATCAAGAAAAGGCTGTTGGTCGAAAGAAGTTTAGCGACCTTGAACTTGAAGATCAAGAAAAGTTTGCCAATGCCCATAACGTTGCCTCACAAGCGACAATTAACGGTGTAGAACAAAAAATCGTCCGGATGAACGTTCCATATTCCGATCCTGTTGCCGGAAATACAGGAACTTACTTCATTGGTTATTCCCGTTACTGGAAAGTTACTAAGACAATGCTTGAAAACATGCTCAAGAAGAATGATTATCTCCTTTCATTCTCCGATATTCTCTCCGGTCAGCTCTTCTTTATCCCTTCCCGTCCCCTATTAGACAAAATCGCGGATGGGGAATTAAATTAGAGTGTGTGCCGTGACGAATTAGCAACTGAGCACTAGAAAATCCCGGACGATGATTGGCTTGCAATCAAGGACGGGATAGCTAGGCGGAAGTTGCGGTCACGGCGAACAGATTTTAATTAGAGTGTGAGCCCGTTAAAACCTTCCGGTGGCTAACGATTTCTCCACCGAACGACGTCTTGTCGTCGGAGGTGGAGGTCGTTAGCTCGAGGAAGGTTAGGGCGAACACATTTCCACTCCATCGCAGCAAAATCATCAGTTGACAACCCCTCCTAAAATTGATATGCTCTGATTAATAATTTTAAGGAGGGATCATCCATTGAAGTTTTAATTCTACACAATTTATTGCAACTACTCTGGATCTATGACGCAGAACGGTTGCTCACGGGTAGAATTATTATTTCAATGTGAAGATCATAAAATTTAAATGGTAGGAGAATACCATTTTAAAGGTCTGCCCGTGTGGTAGGCCTTTTTTGCGTCCCCGAAAGGACGTGACAAGTTTAATGGAAAACTTAACAATCAGAAACCTCTCATTTGCTTATCCAGGACAAACTCTCCTTTTCGATCACTGTAATTTAGACCTTGATGGTGATTGGAAATTAGGTTTGCTTGGTCGAAACGGTCGCGGGAAAACCACCTTAATGAAGATTCTCCGTGGTCTTGTCAACTATCAGGGTTCAATCATTACTAATCTAAAGCCCCAATATTTCCCGCTAACTATTAAGGATCCGGCTTCTCTTGCTGGAGACGCGGTGATTGAAGCAGTTCCAAACTCGTTTCTTGAGCCTTGGCAATTAGAGCGAGAACTAAATTTGATGGCAACTAATCCTGAAATTTTGTGGCAGCCTTACTCAATGTTAAGCGGCGGTGAACGGACAAAACTTCAGTTAGCAGCTCTCTTTGCCAGTGATTACGATTATCTTCTTCTCGATGAACCAACAAATCATCTTGATCAAGTTGGCCGTAAACAAGTTGCTAACTATCTCCGCCAAAAAAATACTGGTTTCATCATTACCAGTCACGATCGAGAATTTCTTGATCAAATTATTGACCATACCTTAGTAATCGAAAAATCCCAACTAGTTTTAGAGCGCGGAAACTATTCAACCTACTTTAAACAAAAAAAGCGTCGTGACCAAGAAGCAGTCACGACTAATCAGCAATTAAAAACTGATATTAAAAGGCTTAAACAAAGTCAACAGCAACGTCAGCAATGGGCCAAGCGAGCTGAAGGTAAGAAAAAGAATAATTCTCACGCTGATAAGGGATTTCTTGGCGCTAAGGCCGCAAAAATGATGAAGAAATCAGTGACCATTAATAACCGAATCGAGCAAGCAATTGATGATAAGCAAGGATTACTTAACAACATCGATTCCATCACACCACTCTCACTTAATCTTCAGCAAGATCATCACCAAACTTTATTAACGGTTAAGGACGTGACGCTCTCATTCCCTGACCGGCAACTCTTTACCCCGCTGAATTTTACCGTTAAGCAAAATGAGCAGGTTGCTCTCAGCGGCAGGAATGGTACTGGAAAGTCTAGCTTAATCCAGGCAATCTGTCAGCAATTTCCCAGGAATATTAACGGCACAATTGAGCTTGCTAGCAACATTACAGTTAGTACGGTTCGTCAAGACTATTCAGATAATTCAGGAAGTCTAACTGAATTTGCAAAAGCAAACCGACTAGAACCAGAAACGTTCCTCAATATTCTTCGGAAATTAGGGGTTCCCCGTTCAGTCTTCGATAACCGAATCGAAACGATGAGCATGGGGCAGCAAAAGAAGGTTGAACTTGCACGATCACTAGCTACTCCCGCCCACCTCTATATCTGGGATGAACCGTTAAATTACCTTGACACGTATAACCAGGAACAGCTAATTGACTTAATTCAAGCATATCAACCGCCACTCCTCTTTGTGGAACACGATCACCACTTTATTGAGCAGGTAAGTTCAAAGATTATTCAATTGAATAGAGATCTATCCTAATTCGATGTTTTCAGCCAGTTAAGAAAGAGGTTAAACCATTCGCTCATGTGTTCATCTGTCCGGTCATTATTAACGATTCCCGTATACTTATTGGCAAGTGCTAGTCCGTGGTTACCAGTGCTAAATTCATGAAGTTCGACGGAAACATCATGGGCTCTTAATGTTTGAACGTATGGCAAAATATGATCATTGAATGGTGTTACTTGGTCATTAAACGAGCCCCAAATGAATGTTGCTGGAGTATGATCGTTAACAAGTTGAGTAACATCCTCAGTTACTACACCCATTCGATCATCAATTGTCGGTTTAATTACCGGATAACCAAGACCAATGAACTTTGCCTTCGTGTGGGCAATATTACTGTACGCAGCCGCTAATTGTCCGCCAGCAGAAAAGCCGATAATTCCTAAGCGGTTGGGATCAACGTTTAATTCGTCAGCATGGGCAACAATATGGTCAAATGCCTGAGCAACTGCTGATTTGGCTGCTTGGTAATCCTTGTGTTCAACTACCGGATAACGAACCACAAATGCCTGAAAAGCATGACTAGCAAAGGTAATTGCCACTCGTTCAGAATCACGCTCCATAATCTCATTGTAACTGCCTCCGGGGATAATTACGATTCCTGGTAGTGGCTTATCACTATTACTATGATAAATATCTAACGAAGAAAAAGACTGAAATAGTGAAACATTTTGAATATCCATTAATATCCCTCCATTTTCTGACACCTTTATTTTCATGCTTTTTGAAGACGACTTCAAGCAGAATGACTGAGGCAACCGTTTACATTTAACTTTCTTAACAAATCCCCTTGTTTATACCCATGGATCTGCTAAAGTTATACAGGATTAAAGAGAGGGGAATTATTAAATAATGTCAATTATTAAAACAAAGAGCTTCTGGCTAGCAGCTGTAATGACCTTCATCTGCGCAGTTGCGGGAGTTCTTCTAGCAAAACTACCATACGTTAACCTAATTGGAGCCTTAGTAATTGCGTTGCTTCTTGGAATTGCAATGCAGCTGACACCAAGTAAATTGCAGACTGATGCAAAATCTGGAATGGGCTTCATTTCGAACAAGTTTTTACGCCTCGGGATTATCCTTCTTGGTTTTCGGTTAAATCTCGAATCACTGGCTCAAGCTGGAGTAAAAACGATCTTAGTTGCGATGGTCGGAGTTACCGGAACGATTTGTTTAACTTACTGGCTCAGTCGTAAATTCGGTGCTGAAGATGAGTTAGCAATCCTATCAGCTTGTGGTTGCGGAATTTGTGGTGCCGCTGCCGTTATGGGAGTTTCACCACAAATCGAAACTACCGATGAAGAACGGAAACGAGAAAATGAGGTCCTTGCGGTAGCGGTTGTTTGTGTTATGGGAACCGTCTTCACCCTGATTGAAATTGGTCTTAAACCAATCCTTGGCTTAACTGATCCCCAATTCGGAATTGTTGCCGGCGGATCGCTTCATGAAATTGCTCACGCAGTCGCTGCTGGAGGGGCCTTTGGTGAAGCCAGCCTAGATAATGCGTTAATCATGAAGCTTTCTCGGGTTCTTCTCCTTGCACCAGTAGCTTTAATTGTCGGTTACTGGTACCAACGACGGCTCATCCGTGAAAGCATTGAAGAACACGAACAAGCTCCAAAGAAATTACCGATTCCGTGGTTCCTGGGTGGTTTCATCCTTACCAGTATTCTTGGCACATTTCTGCCACTTCCTGCTGGACTCCTTGATGGTCTTGTTCAAGCAGCTTACATCTTTTTAGGAATGGCAATGGCAGCTCTTGGAATCTCAGTTAATTTCCGCGTTATCTTCAAACGCGGCGGTGCTGTCTTTGGCGCTGCTGTCATCAGTTCAACCTGCCTACTGATCTTTATGATCATTATGAGTCGGCTCTTCTTCTAAAAGATTACTTTAAACTTATAAAGCCTTTAGCACTCGGTATTAGCCGAATACTAAGAAACTGTTTGAGGTCTTTGAAAGACGCTTGAATTTCCGGTAAAATATGTGAAAAAAGGACTTCATTATGACTGATTATCCAAGCAATATCACTCGTGACCAATTTGAATTGATTCACGTTGACCTTGAGACGTTTCGCAAGCGTACATGTCCTCATTTGATGTCTTCAATGCAGTGCTTTACGAGCTTCGTACGGGCGCTCAATGGCGTCAGTTGCCGCATGATTTTCCGAAATGGCAAACCGTTTACACTTACTTTGCCATGTAGTCAAAACCATTAGCTAATTCGGAATATTCCCTGATTGACCTGCTTTTAAAAAAATTGTCGCTCGAGAGCGATTACGAATGGGACGATCGGTACGAACGTCGTTCGTAATCCTTGATGCGCAAAGCGTCAAAAATACGGCAACACCCCAAAATAAAGGGTATGATGGCGGCAAGAAAATCAGTGGGATTAAACGTCACCTTGCCGTTGATATTAATGGTCTCCCATTCGCGATCCACATTACCACAGCTAATGTCTCCGAACGGGACGGTGCGATCGCTTTACTCGCGTTAAATGAAGAGCAGTTTGATCTTGTTCAGCGAGCGATGGCCGATGGTAGCTATACAGGCGATAACTTCGCCCAGTCGGTCCATGCAATCATTGGTGCAGATGTCATTATCGCCAAACAAAGTGAGCTGAAGAACGGTCAAGTAACGCCACAGCGCTGGGTCGTGGAACGTAGTTTCAATTGGTTAACCAACTGGCGACGGCTTTGGTTCAATTGCGAACGCAAGTTAAATACCAGTAAAGTCATGGTTGCTATGGCCTTTATAGGGATCCTGCTTGCTCGTCAATAGAGACCTCAAACAGCTTCTAACGTGTCCCGTAACAGCAATTAATTGTGGATATTCTAAGGGATCAAAAATATCCTTAATTGACATATTTGATTCTTCATCATTATGGATGATATGGATCCGCTTGGCATCAATACCATTTCCTGTCGTTTGAGTATTCGACATAAGATTATCTCCTATTAGTTAACGTGTTATACATACATGTTAATTTCCCGCTATTTAATAGCATTTTTCAATTTTTCACAAATTGGTCTCAATGTCTAGCCAAAATGAATTAACCTTACAAATAACTTAAAATAAAGCCTCTCAAGTTCAGCTGTTTTGAACCTGAGAGGCTAAATATTATGAATGATTGAATTTATATTATTGGTGACTTTCACCGAGTTGATTGAGGAAAGTGGCTAAATAATAACTTCCTTCTGCGTAATCACTGAGGCGAATGTGTTCATTAGGAGCATGCGGACCACTCTTCGCGTAATGAACACCAACCATTACTACTGGCAGATTAAGTGTTTCTCCAAATGGTTGAGCCGGTCCGCCTCCTGCTGTATTCGGGACAAACTTTGTCATCGGACCATATACAACCCGAGCAGTTTTGAGTGCTTGTTGGACGAACGGCTCCTTCATTGGTGTCCGCCAAGCATCTTCCGCGACATTAAGGTGTACTTCAAAATCATCATAGCCATTTACTCTTAACTGCTCTTTAAGCAATTCCATTACCTTCTTGGGTTCTTGGTTAGGTGCTAATCGACAATCCAGTTTGGCACTTGCTTCCTTTGGAACAATTGTTTTAACCCCAGCGCCTTCATAACCAGCAGAAAGGCCATTAATTGTCAGGGTCGTTCCGTTAACCAACTCCTCACGGGGGGGATTTGTAACCAGTGGTCGCTTTAGTCCATAGGTTTCTTTAACATTATCTTCGTCAAAATCCATTTCATCAACGGCAGCCTTTTCGTCAGTTGTTAAAGGTTCAATATCACTATAAAAATTATTCACGGTGATTCTCCCCGTGTGAGGATCGCGGAGAGAACCTAAGCCCTCTAACAATCGCCAAGCAGCATTAGGGACATAACTTGCCAATGATGAGTGAATATCAGCGTTCGCCGTTTTAACTTTAATATCAAAACTGACAATGCCCCTGACACCTGCAACGACTTCAAAATGGTCTACCGAGTTTTTGCCACCGCCTTCCCAAATACAAGCATCTGCTTTTAATTCATCTTGGTGAGCATTGACATATAGTGCAACATGCTGACTGCCAGTTTCTTCCTCCCCTTCAACGAAAAACTTAAGATTTACGGGTAAACCACCATGCTCATTAAAGTATTTAACAACACCAAGGCGAGCCATTAATTCACCTTTATCATCACAAACACCACGAGCTACCAATTTTCCGTTCTTTTCGGTGGGCTTAAAGGGTGCCGATTTCCATTCGTCTAATGGTTCAGGTGGTTGAACATCATAATGATTATAAAAGAGAACGGTATAATTACTATGGCCATTAAATTCGGCAAAAACAACCGGGTTGCCACCCTGGTCATCCCATTTAGTTGCGGTTTTAGCTCCTAAATCTTTAAAGGTTTGCACTAACCAATCACTAGCTTCATTAATCCCCTTGTTTTGTGCAGAAATACTTGGATGTTCTAGGTATTCTTTAAAATCATGCCAGTGGTCAAGGGCATATTCCTCAACCTTATTACGGTTTAGTTCCATTGGTTTTCACCTCCTAGAATTTTTGCTGACCATGCTGATAAACCTTTTTATCAACCTGTTGAACAGCACTAACATCAGCTAATGGGTTCTCCTTCAAAACAAGGAAATCGGCAAATTTGCCCTCTTCCAAACTTCCATAATCCTTATCAACCCGCAATAAAGTTGCAGAGCCTAATCCAGCAGCATGTAGTGCTTGATAATTCGTTGCCCCAGCCTTGACCATCAAACCGAGTTCCAACGGTGCATCTTCAAATTCATTAAAGGGCGTCCCCGAATCAGTTCCAAAGGCAAGGTTAACACCCGCCTGAAGTGCGCGACCAACATTTTCAAAAAAGTCATCTAAGAAAGCTTCCGCTTTATCTAACATATATTGAGGGAGCTTGCCTTGACCAAATTTAGGAATTGTGTAACCAGCAATTAACGTTGGGGTCAAGTAAGTTCCCTTTTCTTTCATTAATTCAACATCTTCTGGTCGTAAGTAACAGCCATGTTCAACTGAATCAACCCCGGCAACAATTGCATTATGAATACCCTTTGCTCCTTCAGCATGGGCGGCAACCGTCATGTGTTTAGAGTGCGCTTCTTTAACCGCCATTGTTAATTCTTCCAGACTTAATTCGGTATCATCAACCTGGTCAGTTGCTGACATAATTCCACCAGTTGACATTACTTTAATATTTTTGGCGCCTTCCTTGAAAGCTAACCGAACTGCATGACGCATTTCTTCTGGAGAATCAACGAGGTATCCCCAAGTAGTTTCACCATGCTCACCTTCTGTAAAATCACCATGTCCACCAGTCATCGACATTGGTCGACCAGAGGGTAAAATTTCCGGTCCAACAAACGGGTGTTTAGCACGATACTTGTTAAGTTTAATATCAACATCAAAAGCGGCGCCACAATCACGAACGTAGGTAACACCAGCTCGTAATGCTGACCGGAGGTTCTCTAATGCTTGCAAGGTGACTTCAGTTTCCGTAAGGTAATACAGCTTGTTGGTTAAAGCATCCATCATCATATGAGTATGGGCGTCAACCAATCCTGGCATTACATACTGACCTTGAAGATCCACAACATGATCTGCTTCGCCATGCTGATTACCTGTCCCTAATGCAGTTAATCGACCGGTATCATCATCAACCGTAAACCAGGCATCAGGAGTTACTTCATTTTTAGTTCCAGTGAATAAATTACAGTTATGAAATAATGTTGTTGTCATTGTTAGTCTCTCCTTACTTTAGATACTTATTAAACCAGGCTACCATTTCAGTCAAACGTTTCATCCGTTGGTCAGGACGACCATCCCTTGACAAATCATGATTAGCGCCATGGAAGACAACTAGTTTGGTTGGCACTCCTTGAAGTTTCATCGATTGAAACATTTGGTAACCTTCAGGAATTGGACAGCGGAAATCATGGTCAGAATGAAGAAAAAGAGTCGGTGTTTGGACATTGTGGACATAGGATAACGGTGAATGTTGCCAATAAGTCTGCATACCATTTTCTTGATCGAGACTGGCTGCTAACTGGTCGGTAACAAATTCTGGTCCAATGTCGGAAATCATCATCGAAACCCATGTTGCAATACTCCGTTGACTAACCGCTGCTTTGAAACGATTAGTATGACCAATTACCCAATTAGTCATGTAACCACCATAGCTACCACCAGTAATACCAACCTTGGTCGGGTCGATATCTACATACTGTTTTAGAACGGCATCTGTAAATGCCATCAAATCTGCGTAGTCAACTTGTCCATAGCGACCACGCAGATCTGCATATTCATCTCCTTGTCCTTCCGAACCATGTAAATTAGTAAATAATACAAAGTAACCGGCATTAGCAAGAACTTGCATTTCATGGAAAAAACTGGTGCCATAAGTTGCTCGTGGACCACCATGGACCTCAAGAACTGCCGGATATTTCTTACCAGATTGATAATTAACCGGATACAGTACCCATCCATGACATTGACGATTAGTGGAATCATAATATTCAAATTCGTGCATTGTCGCCACTGACCGCTTTTGCAAGAAGCGATTATATTTCGTTACTTGTCCCAAATCACTACCATCATATTGATAAACCTGTTGCGGTTGATCAGCCGTCGTTGCAGTGAAGACAAGTCGCTGATTTTCTGAAGCTAGTGAGTTAACTGCACCAGGCCACTTAAAGGTTAAATTAATATGTTGACCATCAAATGAATATACCTCAGTATGGTCAATAACGGTTGAAACAAAGTACAACTTGCCATCACTAACAGTGCTACTGTGACCACCAACAACGGTCATATCATTAACCACAATATTGCCAACATTGTGGTCCCATTTAGCTACTAAATGCAGGGTGTGACCAGAATAACGGTAGAAATTAGGGTTCTCACCCATCCCATAGATCTTACAGTTACTTGCTAGAACAAATAATTGATCCTTTAAGAGAGCAATAGTATCTACTCGATATTGATTAGGACGAACTAATTCCTGTAATTCTTGATTGACAAAATCATATTTATACAGTCCATCCTTAAATGGTCGTGAATTTTTGTAACTTACCCCACATAAAAAGAGTTGACCATCTTGGTACCAATAATTCGAACAATCAAAGTCCTGAGGTAGCAAATCATTTAATTGTTCGGTTGCCGAATTAAACACCCACAGGTGGCGTCTTGTTTGGTCAACCAGGCCCTCTTCATTTGACCAATAGGGAACCTCTTTAAGTTCATGCCAAGGCTTATTCGGTTCTTTATCTGGTCGTTGTGTTCTGCCACCGAGCAAAAATTGTCCACCGGCAAGTTTCTCCAAAACCTTTAATTGGTGGTCTTTTAATAAAACCGTCTTACTTGTTTCATAATTTTTTACATCATAAAAATGAAGACGCGTGTGCTTCGTTTGTGTATTAACCGTCGTGTAAACTAATTGGTGGTCACCATTAAAGGTAAAGCCAGGTTGGTTATTAGTCTCAACAACCATTACAGGTGTTTGGTCAAGAGGTTGAAACCATAGTTGCCAACGATAATGTTCAAGATCATCAGCGTTGGCGCAGGCAGTTAACCATGCCCGAGCGCTCAAATGGGTTTTCAAAGCACCGGTATTCGTTAAATTAACGAGGTCATTAACATTTAAACCATTCATGATTATCATCCTCCTTATTTAACATCCAACCGGTTAACAACTCGCCGTCCCTTCCGATAAACGGCAACCGCTTGTTCAAATGCTGAAAAATCATCGAATGGATTCTTATCAAGGACAACAAAGTTTGCTTCAAATTCATTGTCAACTTTCCCGACATAATCATCCACCCGTAGCAATTTAGCAGCCACGGTTGTCGCAGAATTTAATACCTGCTCCGGAGTCATTCCCGCATCTAAATACATTTTTAATTCATTAACGACCCAATGACCGAAGGTGTTATATGGAGTTCCGGCATCCGTTCCCATTGCAACGGGAATACCCGCCTTAACAATCTTACGGATGCTTGTAAGATGAGCTTTTGCAACTTGGCGCGCTTTCTTTACCATAAAATCTGGAAGGTGGTCAGGATTTTCATAAATTGCCCGTGGAGCGACCAATGTTGGGACAACAAAAGTCCCGTGCTCTTTCATTAACTCAACAGCTTCGTCATCCATAAAAATAGCATGTTCAACCGAATCAATTCCGGCACGAACGGCATTCTTAATTCCTTCAGTTCCTTGAGCATGGGCAGCGGTTGGGAATCCTTTATGGTGGGCTTCAACGACGGCAGCATGCATTTCTTCTTCTGATAATTGAACATCAAAGGGTGTTTCTCCTGGAGAGGACACGCCACCTGTAGCCATTAACTTAACATTCCGCGCTCCCTCTTTTAAAACCGTCCGGGCACCTTGGCGAACACCATCAACACCATCAACCTCTAAAGTTCCATCATCGGGATTACCACTCTTGTTGGAACCATGACCACCAGTCATTGATAAGGCCCGACCACTACCAACAATTCCTGGTAAATCAGGAAGGTTGAGTTTCATTAATGTCAGGTCAACATTATCAGTTGAGCCAACATCACGAACGTAGGTTACACCAACTGATAACGCCTCTTTTAGATTTTGCATTGCTAAGACTGTTTTAGAAACTGTATTTTGTGGTCGACTAGTCCAATAAAAAGGATCAGCTGGAATTGTCATATGAGTATGAGCATTAATTAGGCCGGGGGTCACAAACCTTCCTGTTAAATCTACGCTTTGATCAGTGTTACTATTCTTACCAACGTTTTTAAAATAGCCATCTTCAACGGTAAAATCTGTTTTGACAAATTCATGGCCATTAAAAACTTGAGCATTTTTATATTGAACTGCCATAATAAACACTCTCCCTCTTTAATTTATTTCTTAAGCCAACGCAACATAATGACCTGACTTGACTTCGCGTAAAGGTACATTTGCTGGTTCTTCATCATAAGTAAATTGTTTTCGTACTCGTTCATAAGTAGGATCTGGAACTGGGACCGCGGATAATAAACTCTGTGTATATGGGTGGAGTGGGTGATTAACAATTTCATCTGCTGTTCCTAATTCCAAAAGCTTGCCATGATACATAACCCCAATACGGTCAGAAATATATTTAACCATCGAAATATCATGAGCAATAAAAAGGTAAGTTAAATTTCTAACCTCCTTGAGGTGTTCCATGAGTTGAACAATTTGTGCCTGAATGGAAACATCCAAAGCTGATAATGGTTCGTCAGCAACAACAAATTCTGGTTCAACCGCAAGTGATCTGGCGATTCCGATCCGTTGTCTTTGACCACCTGAAAATTCATATGGATACCTATTCATAAGGTCTGGTGTTAGCCCAACCAATTTCATGGTCTCCGCGACTTTTTCATCAAATTCTTCACGATTGGTAATCTTTTGGTGAATTTTAAGTCCTTCAGCGATAATGTCACGAACTGACATCCGGGGATCCAAAGACGAGTATGGGTCTTGAAAAATCATTGAGGTTTTTTGATGAAACTCCTTCAATTTTTGATGTCCCTTTAGTTTAGTGACATCCTCACCGTCATAAATAATGTCACCAGAAGTTGGCTGATATAGATTTAAAATGCACCGCCCGGTTGTTGTCTTACCTGAACCGGATTCACCTACTAGGCCAAAGACTTCACCACGTTGAATATTAAAGGAGACATCATCAATCGCATGGACTTCATCAGGACGTCCTTGGTGGAAATATTTCTTTAAATGGTGAACTTCTACTAGGTTTTCAGTCATATTGATGGGCCTCCTTTTCAACGAGTTTTGCATAATGTTGACGACGTTGATCAAGCTTATCCTTTAAATGAACTTTTGGTGCTTGTTTGTCCAACAGCCAAGTTGCTGCGTAATGAGTATCACTGACCTTAAAGAATGGTGGTAATTTCTTAAAATCAATCTTTAGAGCATACCGATTACGATAAACAAATGGGTCACCAGCTGGTGGATTAATTAAGTTTGGTGGTGTTCCTGGGATCGATTCGAGATCACCACCATCCATCTCCATCGTTGGTGTCGATTTTAGTAGGCCAACTGTATATGGATGTTGGGGATAGTAAAAAATATCATTAACTGACCCGAATTCAAGAATTCGTCCAGCATACATTACTGCAACCCGATCAGCTACCCCAGCAACTACGCCTAAGTCATGAGTAATGAAAATTACCGCTGTCCCTAACTCGTCCTTCAGCTGTTTAATAAGCTTTAAAATTTGTGATTGAATGGTAACGTCAAGCGCAGTTGTTGGTTCATCTGCGATTAAAATTTTGGGATTACAAATCAAAGCCATGGCAATTACAATTCGTTGCCGCATCCCACCAGAAAACTGGTATGGAAAGTTTTTAAACCGTTCTTTAGCATTGACGATTCCCACCTTTTCCATAATTGCTAACGCTTTTTTCTTTGCATCTTCCTTATTAATGTCCTGGTGTTGCAATAGGTTTTCCATGATTTGTTTACCAACCCGCATAGTTGGATCAAGAGCAGTCATCGGATCTTGGAAAATTTCTGCAAGATCATTTCCCCGCAGTTTTTGTAATTCCTTTTCAGGCAGCTTTAATAAGTCACGACCCTCATATTCAACACTACCGCTGACCACTTCTGCATTCTTAGGTAAGAGTTGCATGACAGTTTTGGTGGTTACAGATTTACCGGAACCAGATTCACCAACTAATGCGAGAACTTCACCGGGGTGTAGTTTCAATGTTACATTGCGAATTGCGTGGACGGTCCCTTCAAGGGTCTTAAAATCAACCGAAAGATTTTTAATTGTCAGTACGTCTTCTGCCATTTATTTCTCCCCCCTCGTATTAGGATCAAATGCGTCCCGTAATCCATCACCAAGTAAGTTGAAGGCAATCATCATTAAAGATAGGACGAGGACCGGTTCCCATAATTGGTATTGATAGAATTGGAACCCTTTTTCACCAGTATTTAACAATGTCCCTAATGAAGCATTGGGCGCTTTAACACCGATTCCGATAAAGGAAAGTAACGCTTCCAGGAAAATTGCTGCCGGAATTGTAAACATTGTCCGTGTAATAATCACACCCATGGTATTCGGTAAAATGTGACGAAATGCGATTTGCATGGGACTTTCCCCCATTGCTTGAGCAGCGAGAACAAAATCAGCACTCTTGATTTGCATCGCTGAGGCACGCACTAATCGTGCCATCAAAACCCATGAACTAAGTGCAATTGCTAGAATGATGGAAACCATTCCTGGCTTTAAGATGATCAGTAAAAGCATGATTAATACTAATTCTGGAATTGAACTAATGATTTCAATGATCCGTTGTAAAATATTGTCAACACGATCGCCACACCATCCGGAAACGAGACCGTATGGAACACCAATTAAAATATCAACAAGGGTGGCAAATAATGCAATCATTAATGAAATTCGCGTGCCATAAAGGAGTCGTGAAAACATATCGCGCCCTAGTCCATCGGTCCCTAGTGGATAACTACCATTAGTGAACGGCTTCAAGTTTGATAAGCTAACATTTTGTGCATTAGGATCATGGGGCATCCAAAATAGGGAAGCCACTGATACAACCGTAATAAAGAGCAAAAAAATTAAGGAAACCATCGCAGCATGATTATGCTTTAACTGATGCCAAGCTTTCTCATGAAAGGATAAGGACTTTGGGGCAACTCCACTTTGAGCGGCAGTCACTTCATCGAGATTGACAAACTGAAATTCTTCATTTTTCGAAGTAGATTTTTTAGGTATCTCCATCTTAATGTTCCCCCTTTTCCTTTGAAAGAATTCGTGGATCAACTAATCCATACATAACATCGGTCAGCAACAAAATGCCACATAGTAATAGGCAGTAAAACATTGTTAAGCCCATGATTACTGGATAATCATTAGCCAAAACTGAGTTAATAAATAACTCACCGATTCCTGGAACCGAGAAGATATTTTCAACCACCATTGAACCAGTAATAAGGGTAACTGCTAATGGGCCAATTAATGTTAAAGCAGGAATAATACTATTCTTTAATGCATGGCGGAAAACAATCTGTGGGACCGATAATCCTTTTGCTTTTGCCAACAAGATATAGTCAGAATTTAAGACTTCCACCATTTCTGTCCGGACAAATCGTGAAACTTGGGCCATTGGTACAGCCGACAATGCGATTGTTGGTAAGATGGTTGATGGGAAACCGTCCCAACTGGCTACTGGGAACCATCCTAATTTAAAACCAAGATAGTACTGAAGTAAGATTGCCAGAATAAAGCTGGGGAATGAAATACCGATAACCGCTAGTGTACTACTGGTAGCATCAGCCCACGTCCCCTTTTTTAAGGCACCAACACATCCCAAAAGGATCCCAACAACAACCCCTAATACCAAGGCTTGAAAACTAATGAGGATGGATGGTCCTACCCGGTGACCAATTAAGGAAGCGACCGTCGTACTATTATATTGGTAGGACATTCCAAAATTACCGTGGAGAACCCCTGTCATGTAAGAAAGGTATTGTTGCCAAACCGGCTTATTTAATCCATATTGTTTTTCAACGGCTAACTGTTGAGCCTTTGAGAGCTTCATTGTGTTCCCAAGAGGCGATCCCGGAATCATCTTCATTAAAAAGAATGTTAAGGTGGCAACAATGAATAGAGTTAGCACCATCATTAGTAACCGTTTAATAATATACTTTCTCATAAAATCCTCCTGTTCTTATAAATAAAGAAGGTCTAACAGAGGAGCAAGCAGACCTTCTTTATTTAAGCTTCGGATATTAATTTTACTTCTTCCATTGAGCGTATTGGTATTGAGCAACGGTATTAAATGGACCGTAGTTCAAACCAGTAACATGTTTAGAAACTAAGTGTGCTTGAGCAGCGGTGTACAGAGGAACACCATCAGCATTAGTGTGAACTTGCTTATTTGCTTCTTGAAGAAGCTTGTAACGTTCACTAGCAGACTTTGTACCATCGTTGGCTTGGTTCAGTAAGTCATCAAGTTTCTGATCAGTGTTGTTAGTAAAGTTAACCTTGTTGCCGGTCTTCAAAAGAGAAAGGAAATCAGAAGCATCAGGAACATCAGAATTCCAATCTGTTAGGTTCAGTTCAAACTTACCAGCAAAATCACGACTAACGTGTTGTGCGTGTGGTAATGTTGTAATTTCAACCTTGAGTCCCTTAAATTGCTTTTGTAATGTGGATTGAAGATATTCAGCCACTTGCTTTTGATCATCGGTGTTATCTGCCAATAGATTTAATGTCATGTTCTTCTTACCAAGATCCTTTTGGGTGGCTTTCCAGTAATCTTGAGCCTTATTCTTATTTTGCTTTTGCAGATGGCCAGCTTCTTCAGCAAAGTCTTGACCATTCTTTGGATTCTTCATATCACCTTTTGGTACCCAACCAGTAGCACCAACAGAGCCATCTTGGAGAACCTTCTTCGCTAATTGATTGTTATCAAAGGCGTAGTTAACGGCCTGACGGAAGTTTTCATTCTTTGTTAAGTCATTCTTACCATTGAAGTAGAGGTAATATTGGGTTGCCATTAAACTAGTGTGTAGTTCTTTGTTATTTTTATTACCCTTAACGTAATCAGAAGTAACTGATGTTTCTTGAACTTTACCAGAATTAAACAAGTTTTGAGCGGTGTTGTTATCTTTGGTGACCTGAACATTAACCTTGTTCATATGAACATTCTTTTTACCATAGTATTGATTGTTCTTTACGTAGCTCCAGTTATCATCACTACCACCGGTCCAGTTTACAACCTTGTATGGTCCGTTATAAACGGCCTTATCGGAAGTTGAACCATACTTACTTCCTTCTTTTGCCAGGACCTTGTGGTTAACTGGCTTTAAGTTAGAAGCAAAGTTGTTCCGAACATTAACCGTTGGTAACTTTTTACTAAATGTAAATTGCACCTTATCTTTTCCGAGCGCTTTAACGCCAAGTGCTGATGTTGGGGATTGACCTTTAGAAACTTGTTCATAGTTTTCTAGATCAGCAACGCGATCGGCAGCTTGTGACTTAGTTTTTGGATCTGCCCAGTGTCGCATCGAGGCTACATAATCTTGAGCAGTAACAGGATCACCGTTACTCCATTTCAGCCCCTTCTTTAAAGTGAAGGTCCATGTCTTACCATCATTCGTAACTTTTGGTTGACTAGCAGCTTCACCAAGAACCACCTTATTGTTTTTGTCATACTTTAAAAGCCCTTCAAATGACTGTATTTGCATCGATGAACTTGGTGTTTCAATTGTTTTAGCAGGATCTAGCGTAACTGGATTTGCTTTTAAAGTAACGTTTAAATCACCACTTGCTTTATTTTTATCGTTATTACCACAGGCTGCTAAGGACATTGCTGTTAAAGCCACAACCCCGGCTAAAGTTAATACCTTCTTGTTCATTCTCATAATAAATTTCTCCCGTAAAGCTTATAATATAATCTCTCTTTAATCTAATTTTAATCTTACTAATAAATGTCGGATTCCATGTTCTTCTCCCCCCCATTTAGAAAGCTTGCTTTAATTGAACAAAAAAAGTCCTAAGCAGCGCTACAACTTATGCTGCTTAGGACGATCCGTTTACCGTGTTACCACCTAATTTCATTTAGTCATCACTGACTAAACCTCTGACGTACGCATTCATACGCTGGCACGATAAAGGGTGCATTCTTGGTAACTTTACTATTAGTTCAAGTTACTATGCTCAAGGATGATTTTAAGAAATTACCCCGTGTCTCTCTTTCACCATTCATGAGAGCTCTCTACGCACTTCGTAAATTCTTACTGTTCCTCTCAAAGCATTTCCTTTGTTCAATTAATTGATACATTAGACATTACTGATAACATTCTCATTTGTCAACGCTTTTTTAACATTATTTTTTAATATTTTTTCGTGAAAGCGATTTATTAATGATTATAATAAGTCTCATCAGATTCACAAAAAATAACTTTTTAGAAGCTGTTTGAGGTCTCTATTGACGAGCAAGCAGGATCCCTATAAAGGCCATAGCAACCATGACTTTACTGGTATTTAACTTGCGTTCGCAATTGAACCAAAGCCGTCGCCAGTTGGTTAACCAACTGAAACTACGTTCCACGACCCAGCGCTGTGGCGTTACTTGACCGTTCATAAGAAACTGTTTGAGGTCTTTCAAAGACCTCAAACAGTTTCTAAAGGCTTTCTCTTTATCTTCTTGCCGTTAGGACGCTGGTCTTTAACCATGGACCGCCCCACCAACCATTGATACCGGTTGGAACTACTCTTACGTCTTGAAAACCAAGGTTGTTAAGAAGTGGGCGATATTGTTGAAGGTTACCAAAATCAACAATGATTAGGGTGCCATTAGGCTTCATTACCCGAACGGCTTCCTGAATTGCCCGTCCCCGGTTAATCGCGGGAGAAACACTATGGAAAGTAAATGTTGAAAGGACATAGTCATAGTGCCGACTCTCTAACGGAAGGTTCAGTAAGCTACCATCAACCAGTTTTGCCCGATCAGCAACCCGATTTTCCTTAATTCGCTCACTTTCCTGCTTTGTCACATTTTCATTACCAATGTTGACTCCGGTTACCTTCCCTGGGGCCTTCAATCGCTTTGCTACGTCGATAAATAGTCCAGCATAGTTTAGCCCTAAAATTGCAACCTGAGCATTCTCAGGCATCTTTAGTTCCCGAAGAATTTGTCCCCAAATTAAATTTCGCCCCCGAAATAGTGTATTGCAATAAATTCCTACCACTAACAAGATTAAGATAATAATAATCACTAATAATACCTTCATGATTTACCCTCTTTTCGGTCAAGCAACAATACTATTAAGCTTCTTAATGTCTTTTAAGTCGCCCACTACTGTAATTTTATCATGTGGCTTAATCACATCACTAGCTTGCGGCATCTGGTTAACCTCATCATCAGCATTTACGATAATAATGACGTTAACGTTAAACCGATTCCGAAAATCAAGCTCGTCTAAAGTCTTGCCAAAGAACTTTGGGTTATTAATATTAACCTCAGCTAACGTTACTTTCTTACTGAGTTGGACGTAATCAATTACCCCTGGATTCAACTGTTGAAAGACAAGCCGCTTTGCTAAATCATGTTCTGGCCGCACAACCTGATCGGCCCCGATTTTCTCAAGAACTCGAGCATGGTTAGCGTTCTCCGCCCGACAGATGACATCTTTTGCCCCTAACTCTTTAGCAATTAACGTCACCATAATGCTAGCCTCAACATTTTTTCCGATAGAAACATAAACATGATCGAAGCTTCCAATATCAAGATCACGGAGGGCGTCCTCATCCTGAGCATCAGCAATTACCGCTCGCATAACAGAGTCGGCGTATTCATTAATTACCTCTTCATTACTATCAATCGCAAGGACCTCTTGCCCCGCTTGAACAAGCGCATCACAAATAGATGAACCAAATTGTCCTAAACCAATGACAGCATAGCTTTCTCGTTTAACCAATTAAGACACCTTCCTTTGGATACCGGTATTCCCGTTGTTTTGGCTGAGCATTGAGAATTGAATACATGACCGTATAGATCCCAACCCGGCCAATAAACATCAAAAACATAATAATTAATTTACCAATAAAGTTTAGACTTGGTGTAATTCCAAGAGAAATTCCCGTTGTTCCAAAGGCTGCTGTAGCCTCAAAAGTAACGTATGTTAGAGAATCATGTCGCGGGAGTGCTTGAGTTTCGACTAATATCAAAATTGAAATCATCAGAATCGCAAACGCAACAAACAGCAGTGTCAATGCCCGAAAGACATTCTCATCCGTAAACCGGCGATGGGCAAAAACCGTATCCCGTCGTCCACGTAAGGTTGCAATACTTTGGAGCGTTAATAACCCAATTGTTGTGGTTTTAATCCCCCCAGCGGTCGATCCCGGTGCACCACCAATAAACATTAGAATAATTGTTGTACTGATTCCGGCAGCACTCAATTTTGTATACGGAACAGTAACGAGTCCTGCTGTCCGGGGAGTAATGGCCATGAAAATCGTGTTAAACAGTCGCTGCGGGTAGGTTAGCTCCCTACTAAATTGACTTAAATTATGTTCAGTCAAAAAGTAAACCAGCGCTGAAATAACAAAGATGACTGCTCCAGTACGGAGGACTAAATGCGTATGGAGCGACAAGTGGTGACGTTTAGGAAATTGGAGCAGATCCTGCCAAACCAAAAAGCCAAAGGAACCGGTAATGATTAACACCGCCATTATCGTTAACATATAAGGATCCTTTGCGTAATCTTCAAGGCTGTTCCCGGTCAAATCAAATCCGGCATTGCAAAACGCTGAGATCGAATGAAAAGCGCTAAACCACAGTCCCTTTTTCAACCCGTAGCGAGGATAAAAGTCAATAAAAAGTAATCCCATTCCTGCAAGTTGGATAATAATCGACAGGCGAATAATCAAGTTAACCACATTTAACTGAGAAAGGTGATCAAGGTTAAGGGCCTCTTGGGTTAATAATCGTGTCGACATCCGCATTCGTTGGTGAATTAGTAAGGACATCATTACCGCAAAGGTCATAAAACCTAATCCACCAACTTCCATTAGGATTGCAATCACCACTTGGCCAAAGAAAGACCAGTAAGTTGCTGTCGGTACCAACGTTAGTCCAGTAACACAGGTCGCACTAGTGGAAGTAAAAAAAGCGGTCATAATATCATCACTATGCCCAGAACGCGTTGCAATCGGCAATGATAATAAAAGCGTCCCGAGAAAAATGATCGCTAAAAAGCCCCAAGTTAGTATCTTGGGAAAGGAATATTTATGATTAAAAATCTCGATCATTAACGACCACCGCCTAATTCACCTAGTATGCTTTCTATCTTAACATTAACTACTGATCACATTAACAATTTCCGACAAAAAAGGCAACGGTATAATACCGTCGCCCTTTTTGTGATTCAAAGTAATTAATTGGATAAAATAATCCATAACTAGTTATACCATAAAATATAAATTTTGTCCCGTTATCTTTTCAATTACGAATTAATCACTCTAGTCGGCTAGTCCAAGATACCAGTCTTCATAATGATCAAACATAATTCGGACTCCATTATTTCGGAGACTGTCAAAATAATCGTGATAATCAACCGATTGGGTTTTCTTTAGTTTGCCCGTGGTTTTATCTAATGTTTGACCATCTAGCCACCATGAACGATTAAACATCGCAATAAATTCTACTGGAACAACCGGCTCTTTCATCTGACGATTAAACAATTCCTGATAGAGAACTCGCTTAGCATTAAAGCCGAATAACTTTTCATCAACAGATCCAGAACCATTTTGATACTTCTTTTCAACAATAAAAACTGTCCGGCGTTTAAAGTTAAAAAAGGCTTCATCAGGTTTCCAGAATTTATGATGAATATTTTTAATTCCATAAACTTGTTTCAAGACATTGTAAAACTGAAACTGTTTGGTCACGACACCAATATCTTCATTATTAATCCGATCATGGACAAGATAATGTCGATCTTTAGCCCCGCTTTTCACCAAATTTTCTTTTTTGATCGGATATTCTGTTAACTCATATCTTCCGTTAAAATCATTTGCCAAGTGATGGGCTAAATCTGTTTGTCGTTCAAATGCAAGACCATTTAAATTAGTATTTGCGCCACCTGTACCATTCTCAATCATATTTAATCTCCATAAGTCGTAATGATTACTTCGCCAACTTTACCCCGTTTATTTCCCTTTGAATTAACACTTCGGCGCGCTTGTACGTGATGGATACGGAAGTGCTGATCAGCATAGAGTTGCTCAATTAACGGTACGTCGGAATTAGACAACATTACCTTAACCCCACGATCGGCCAACTGGATCGCTAAATCACGCAGTTCCTCTTGCTGGACTAAACCAAAGCCGTCCTTGGTATAACTGGTAAATGCAGCTGTTTGATTTACGGGAATATACGGCGGATCAAAATAAACAAAATCATCTTGTCCGGCACTTGCTACTGCGTTCCGGTAGTCACCCTGAAGGATTTCAATATCATGAGTAGCTAGATAATGATGATCATTTCGAATCGCATTGACCGGAACATTAACCTTCTTGTGAGCACCATAGGGAACGTTATTCTGTCCCTTCGAATTAACGCGCCAAAGGCCATTGAAGCCGGCCTTATTCAAATAAATAAAGCGCGCTGCTCGTTCAACTGCGGACATTTTTGACAAACGACCATCACGATCAGCTAACCGAATATCCAAATAATATTCTTTACTATCATTATCTGCATGTTCGCTAACCAGGCTAATTAGCTTCTCAGGCTGTTCTCTAACCACTTGCCAAGCATTAATTAATTCCTCATTAAAGTCATTAATCGTTGCCTTCTTCGGGAGAAGATTAAGTAAATTAGCCCCGCCCCCGATAAATGGTTCAAAATAACGATTAAATTTTTTCGGGTAATAGGATGCCAATTCGGTTAGTAATTGTCGTTTACCACCAACCCATTTTACAAATGGCACAGCAGTTGTTTGTCCTTCAGTCTCCATTCTCTTCATTCCCATCATGATTATTTTCCCACCATTTTGGCAGGTTAACCTTAATTTTTCGTTGTGGTGTATTTGCTAGCAACAGGATTGCCTCTCCAGTTGATAACCGACTAATCTCACGTAAATCAATCCCGTCAGTAATCGCTAAACTAGAAAGTTCTTCCGGACTTGTCAAATGATGAAGTAAGAGGTTAGCAAATTGTGATCGTAAGCGGGCCGGCAAATCTAATGGTGATTGAGTGGTCAATGTCATTGACAGGCCAACCTTGCGTCCTTCACGTAAGACCTGGAAAATGCCGTTATCCGCAAGCTGCTGTTCATCCTGTGGTAAGTATCGGTGAGCTTCATCAAGAACAATATTAACTGGAAAATTATTAGGCACTTGCAGGCGATCAGCCAAAAGATTTTTTAGCAGCAATGAGATCACTACTCGTTGACTTTCCTCATATTGCTTCAATTTTGAAAGATCAATTACTAATGTTCGGTGACTGCTCCGGTGTTCCAAAAACATTTTAATGACAAAATTTAATTCTGTCTTAAAAACTCCTGGATGCGGCTCCGGATCAAATAGTACCCGAAAGGCCTCGCTGACAAGGCGTTGACGAATTGTCGCAATTGCATTCCATTCTCGATTAATTGTCGGGCGATCATACTGTTGCCCCAGCAATGAATAATCAGCTCGTTCATCAGGATATGGGATTACGAACTCCTCAATTAATTGTTCAGCTAACTGCTGGGGTGCAAATGAACGAGACCAGTTACTGAGCCTTGCCAGTTGTTTTTGATAATCTGCAATCGGAACCCCAATTTTAACATATGGCTGATTGCTTTGAACAAGGTTCTGTTGGATCCGTAATGCATTGATAGCCTGCGATAGTTTAGCATTCAACAGCGGTGATCCCGATATTTGAAGAGCTTCCCGTAATTGATGAGCACTTAACTGTCCAGCCTCAAGATAAGCATTTTTACCTAATTTATAGATTACTGAATTAGGTAGTTTTGAATACTCACCAGTTGGATCAAAAATAATCGTGGTGTAGTTGGTGCGTTGCAATTGATCAAGTAATGATAAAGTACTCGTGGTTTTACCGCTTCCCGTTTGTCCCACGACAAGTAAATGATGAGCAACTAAAGGATGAATATCCTGAACCAACTTTCCAGCGCTCGTTATTGCAAATGTTGTTTGAGTCATATGATGCAGCCCTCCAATTTGATCCGCGTCTATCCTCTCCCTATTCTACTCTTTACCGTTCACTTACGATAGTCGTCACCAGCTGTCTAGCTTCCCGAACGCCAAATGAATGAGATGATTTCACTGAATAACGATGCGTCTTTAGAATCTGCAGTGCTTGTGTCCGACTAATCATTAATTGTTCTGCAAGCGGCTCAGTTATTAAAACGTAGAATGCAAGCTCACGCAGTTTGATTGCTAGCTGGGTCCGCGCCTTAGTCAGGGTTAGTGTATTAAGTGCCTTCCAATTTTGGACTAAGAACCGACTCTTCCTTCTTTGAAGAGAATAATTTGTCGCATTGCTTTTTACCCGGTGAAGTTCCTGTTGTCCTAATCCTTGTTCACTCAGCTGGTACGTAAGTAATGTAATCTGTTGCTCTATCTGTCGCCAGTCATCAGCGGTTGATGCTAATAACTGGCGGATCTGCTCTTTGGTTAACCGTGGTCGATTTCCTGCCTTCAACTGTTCAACTAGGGCGCGTAAGTCATGTTCGTCAGTTTCATATAGTGGTAAATTAACCTGACTAAAAAGCTGACAGCGTTGAAATAAAACTGTACTTTCCCGATTCTTAAACCCATTATGTTGGTATGCATAGTCAAATAATTTCTCAGGGAAGCGTTTCCCAGATTGGTACTTCAACAGGATGCTATCCATGTACAAATGAACCTCATTGATCCCCCGCTGGATTTCCTTAGCAACTGTCATCGGGATACTTGCATGCTGTTGAAAGTGAGTAATTCCTAAATATAACCGTTTACCCGTCGAACGCGAACGAAGAATAAACTGGTTCTTTAACCGGCGCCCACAATCACAATAAAGATTTTCGCCATGGTGCCCGTGTGCTCGTCGATACCAGGGATCAACAACCATCCCCACAAACTGCCAATCAGTATTTTGTAAATAGTGACGAGTATGGAACTGCGAAAGCATCGTGAAGCGAGTAAACTCACTAAGGGCTTCGATCTGTCGCTTATTTAATTGTTTTAAAATGCCAGCTCTGCGTTCAGCCGTCATTGTGATTATCTTTTTCAAAATCGTCACTACTCCACTAAAACAAATTGTTATCTAAATATACTAGAACAATTGTTCGAAGTCAAATTCTTATTCAAGCGATAACACCCACTAGTCAAAAAAGACTAAGCTGAAAATTCAGCTTAGTCTTTTTTGATTTAATGTGTAGCACGTTCTAGGCTACATAGTCAAAACACGCTTCCTCGGAACTCGCTAGAGCTAACGACCTCCGCCTCCGACGGCAAGACGCCGTTCAGCGGAGAAATCGTTAGCCACCGGAAAGTTTTAACGGGCTCGCACTCTAATTTAGGCACGTGACTTGTAAGATCCATCAGTAGTGTTAATAATCAGCTTGTCACCATTCTTGATGAAGGCAGGAACGTTAACAACTAAACCAGTAGTCATTGTAGCTGGCTTACCACCACCATCAATAGTAGCACCCTTGATCATTGGTTGGGTATCAGCAACTTCAAGTTCTACAGTGGTTGGCAATTCGATCCCAACGATTTCACCATCAACAAAGTTAACAGTAACCTTCATGTTTTCAACCAAGTACTTCTTGTCGTCGCCTAATTGACTAGCAGAAACTTCGTATTGGTCATAGTTTTCCATGTCCATGAATACTGAAGCATCACCTTGGTCGTAAAGGTATTGTGCTTGACGCTTGTCAACATTAACCTGTTCAACCTTTTCGGATGGACGCATAGTAGTGTGGACAATAGAACCAGTCCGAACGTCTTGGATGTCCATTTGCATTAAGGTGTTACCCTTACCTGGCTTGTGGTGGTTGATTTGAAGAACCCGGAGCAACTTGCCACCGCGTTCAAAAACCATTCCTTTTTTCAGATCGATTGTTTGAATCATAACTAAAAACTCCTTCACGTATTTTTGAACTACGCTCTCACAATGAGAGTATGATCCAGGATCACATTAATCCCGTCCTCATGGCTTCGTTCGTAATTTTGCTCATAAAGCATTCAATTCTTATTGTATCACACCTACCACAGCAATTTAGTTAATTTCAAAAATTAAGTCTTAGGCATCCTCAATTTTTGTCCAATTTAATAACAATGAAGAGGTAACAACGGAAACGGAACTAAAGGCCATCGCTAATGCGGCAAATTCTGGGCTGAGGGTCAAGCCAGCACTAACAAAGACACCAGCAGCAATTGGGATTCCGATAACGTTATAGATTAATGCCCAGAAGAGGTTTAGCTTAATTCGATTAAAAGTCTTTTGACTAATCGACAATGCCCGGACAACGCCACGTAGATCATTTTTAACAAGGACAATGCTTCCCGATTCAATCGCGATATCAGTTCCTGAGCCCATCGCAATTCCGACATCAGCCGTTGTCAAAGCGGGAGCGTCATTAATTCCGTCACCCACAAAGGCAACCTTTTTACCATTCTTTTGCAACGATTCAATTACAGCTGACTTTTGATTTGGCATTACGCCGGCAACCACTTCATCAATGCCAACCTCCTTTGCAATCGCTCGAGCAACTTGTTCATTATCACCGGTAATCATTACCGTCCGAAGTCCTCGTGCTTTTAACTGGGCGATTGCCGTAGCAGAACTCTTCTTTGGCGTATCTTGAATAGCAATCAACCCAATAACTTCATTGCCAAGGCCAACATAAACCACTGTCTTGGCCTCATTTTGAAGTTTGCTTGCCCATTCCTTCTGCTTTTCTGTTAACTGTTCATTTCCTGCTAATTTCAAGCTTCCGACAAATACTGGCTGACCGTCAAGTTTGGCTGTTACCCCTTGACCTTCAACTGCCTCAAACTCGGTTACTTGAAGAAGTTCAATCTTCTCTTGTTGAGCTTTTTCTACGATCGCCTTAGCAAGCGGGTGTTCAGATGATGCTTCCAAACTTCCGGCAACCTGTAAAACCCTAGTTGGCTTACCGACCACATCAGTAACAGTTGGCTTACCAACAGTAATCGTTCCGGTTTTATCAAAGGCGATTGTCTTTACAGCATTAATCTCTTCAAGTGCCTGACCGTCTTTAATCAAGACCCCCATCTTGGCAGCGCGACTTGTTCCAACCATTAATGCTGTTGGGGTCGCTAACCCTAATGCACATGGGCAGGCAATTACAATCACGGCTACCGCAAAAAGCATCGCGTTTACTGCCGGTGCCCCGAGGAAGACATACCACACTACAAAGGTGATAATTGCAATAATCAAGACCGCTGGAACAAAGATTCCTGAAATTCGGTCAGTGAGATTCTGAATTGGCGCATGGCTGGTTTGGGCTTTCTTGACCATCTCAACAATCTGAGCAAGGACGGTTTCATCCCCAACCTTCGTGGCACGAAATTCAATTGCCCCGTCACCATTAATCGTCGAACCGATTAAGTTATCGCCGACCTTCTTTCTCACTGGCATACTTTCACCGGTCACCATTGACTCATCAACAGTTGTCGATCCTTTCGTAACAACTCCATCAACGGCAATCTTTTGTCCCGGTTTCACCCGAACAATGTCTCCCTGTTTGACTTGGCTTAATGGTACTTGAACAAACTTACCATCCCGTAAGACGTCAGCTTCCTTTACTTGCAGGTCGAGAAGTTTTTTTAGAGCGTTTGACGCGTTATTATGCATCCGCTCTTCCATCGTATCACCGAGCAATACGAAAACGGCAATAAAATCAGCACTTTCAAAGTAGACTGCCCGTCCAGTTATCATTGCAAAAATACTATAGAAATAGGCAATTCCCGTCCCTAACGCAACTAAAGTATTCATGTTCGCATGATGATTCTTGAAAGCAACCCACGCACTCGTCCAGTAAGGTACCGCTGCCACAAGCATTACTAAGGTTGTCGTAATTAAAGCAATCCAATTATATCCAGGCATCATCCAATGAAACGGCATTGCCAGCATTTGAATGATCATCGGGATCGTTAAAATAAATGAAATCCAAAAACGTTGGATGCTAGATAGTTTCATTACTTAACAACCACCTTTCCATGGAACATATCCATCCCACAGGCAAAGTTGTATTCACCAGCCTTATCAGTAGGAATCTTAATTGAAGTTACTGGTTGCTTAGTAAGGTCCTTATCAATTCCCAACTTATTAAAAACAACGTGGGATAAACAAGCAGTGCCGTCCTTCATCTCAAAGTTAACGGTTGCTGGAACCCCCTTCTTCAAAACAACCTTTTCTGGGGAATAGCCACCGTGAACCACAACTGTTGCAACTTGGTGTTGATCATTAACCGTTGCCCTTTCGCTGCTTTCGGTATGTTTGCCAAAGAACCACCAAATAATTCCCGCAATTAACGCAATCGCTACGATTAAAACAATGATTTGTACCATAATAATTTCCTCCGCTTTTATCGTTTACAGATGTAATTTATAAACTTATTGTAAATCATTGTTTACATTTGTCAACAATAAAAGCTTATTGGTAAAGGAGCCGAATGCTTTTCTGGTCCTGTTTGGTAATTCCGTTGCGAATATTCCGCGGTACCATGACACTATGCTGATATTCCGGAGCGTGGGCCAATCCTAAGGCGTGTCCTAGCTCGTGCTGAGCAACCTCACTCCGAAATTCTGGGTTAGTATAGTCTAGCTGGTAAGGATCAAGAATTGAGGTTGCCTTATGTAATTCATGGGTATCAGGATTATACTCGGTCTTAGTCTCTCCCAGCTGGGCTGTCTGATAACCGACCCCGTTGTTGCTGGTATGAGCAGAAAGATCACTATCCGTGGCAATGATGTTAGCCTTATCCTCATCTTTCGTCCACTTAAGTTTAATCACTTTAACCTGGTTCCACTTCTTGACCGCACTTCGGAAAGCAGCTTTTAATTGGGGATCAGTGGTCCGCATATAGATCAGGATCGTCCGTTTCCGCCACCTGATCCCTTCAAGGGGTGTTGGGGTATTCTGAGGAATTGCTAGTTTCTGGCTATTTGGCGTCTGGTCAGAATCATTAAAACTAAAATCGTTTGAACTGGCATCTTCAGCATCCTGGTTGAAATAGCTTGTTGGCAGTGATGAATTATTATCATCAGCACTAGCCGGCTGAGTAATTAAGCCAACCGTTATTAACGTCAAGAACAATAAGAAATAACGACGCATCTTCACCCCTCCTTCCACATTCGTCCTTAATTTAAAAAATCGTCCTTCAATTCGTCAAGAATAATGACCTGACAAATCAGAGGACGATTTGTTTAATTTATTAATTTGCTTAGTCAATTACAACGTAAGACTTAATAACTTGACGGTCATCCATTGCCTTATATGCATCCTGAATTTGGTCAAGGGTAAACGTCTTAGTGAAGACCTTACCAGGATTAATCTCGCCATCGAGAACGGCCTTAAGAAGAACAGCCTTGTCGTAAGTAGTAACTGAAGCTGGACCACCAGCAACAATCGTGTTCTTGTAGAATGGGGCAGTCATATCTTGTTTTGGCGTGTGTGGCAAGCCAACCCGACCAACAATGGCACCTGGACGGCCAACCTTCATTGCTGTATCAGTTGATTGTTCAGTCCCAACACATTCAAGAACAGCATCGGCACCGTCACCATGAGTCAATTCCATAATCTTCTTGACGGCTTCGTCACCACGCTCAGCAACATTATCAGTTGCCCCGAATTCCTTCGCCAAGGCTTCTCGATCTGCATGCCGACTGGTAGAAATGATCTTCTTAGCGCCACGCATCTTAGCAGCGATAATTGCACAAAGGCCAACCGCACCGTCACCCATAATAACAACGGTATCGCCAGCCTTAACGTTAGCAACCCGGGCAGCATGATACCCAGTAGCCATTACATCGGCAAGGGTCAAAAGTGACTTCAGCATTCCTTCGCTGTAATCGATTGGTTGACCAGGAACCTTAACAAGTGACCATTGACCATGTTGGAAGCGGTAGTATTCTCCTTGAACACCATTACTAAAGTTATCAGCATGATCTTCACATGAGCCGTCGAATCCCGCACGACAAGCAGCGCATTGACCACAGCCATGAGTAAATGGGGCAATTACAAAGTCGCCAGGCTTAACCGTAGTAATGTCATCCCCGACTTCTTCAACAATTCCTAAAGCTTCGTGACCGGAGTTTTCTTCGCCGCCCTTGAGTGGGTTAATCCCCCGGAAGTTCCAGAGATCTGATCCACATACACAAGTCCGTACGATCTTTAAAATTACATCGTCGGCCGCTTGAACTGTTGGCTTTTCTACGTCCTTTAATTCCATTTGTCCTGCCTTAGCAAAAAATGCCTTCTTCATTTTGAGGACTCCTTTCCTTGCAATAACATTCCCCTTTATTATAAGGAAAAAGTGCCGTAAATGAAAATGCTTTCTTCCTATGACCAGCTATTCGTTTACAGAATAATTCTTCCCTAATTATTCTTCAATTGGGTGCTTACTAGTTAGCTCATGGACTTGCCGGGCAACTTCTTTCTTAACCGCTTCATCATCTGCATGTTCTAGCAACTTAATAATTAAATCAGCTACCTGGCGAACATCAGCTTCCTTAAAGCCCCGACTAGTTACCGCTGGAGTTCCAATCCGCAAACCACTTGTCACGAACGGACTCCGCTGATCGTTTGGAATTGATTCCTTATTCGTTGTAATGTGAACCCCATCCAATAGGTCTTGGGCATCCTTACCGGTAATACCAGTCTTAGTAATGTCAATTACCATTAAGTGGTTATCAGTGCCCCCAGATACAACCCTAATCGTGGCAGACTGATTAAATTCATCAGCCATTGCTGCGGCATTTTTGACAACCTGGTTAATATAGTCGGTAAATTGTGGCTGAAGGTCCTCATAAAATGCCTGAGCTTTCCCGGCAATGACGTGTTCCAGCGGGCCACCCTGAGTTCCAGGGAAAAGCGCTGAGTTAATCTTCTTACCAATTTCTGACGACTTAGAAAGGATCATCCCGCCACGAGGCCCACGGAGAGTCTTGTGAGTAGTCGTTGTCACAACGTCCGCAACCGGTACCGGGCTAGGATGAGCACCTGTGGCTACTAACCCAGCAATATGCGCCATATCAACCATTAAGTATGCGCCAACTTCATCCGCGATTTTACGGAATTTTTGCCAATCAATAATCTTGCTATAAGCAGAAGCTCCAGCTACGATCAACCGCGGATTAATTTCCAACGCTAATTGCTCGATCTGATCAAAATCAAGTTCCTCAGTTGATGGATTTAAGCCGTAACTATATGATTCATAAACTTTTCCTGAGAAGTTTACCTTTGCGCCGTGGGTTAAATGACCACCAGCATCCATTCCCATTCCAAGGATCTTATCCCCTGGTTTAAGGAGTGCCTGATAAACTGCCATATTTGCTTGTGAACCGGAGTGGGGTTGAACGTTCGCATATTCAGCACCGAAAAGCTTCTTTGCGTAGTCAATTGCTAATTGTTCAACTTGATCAATATATTGACAACCACCATAGTACCGTTTACCCGGATAACCTTCCGCATACTTATTAGTTAATACGGATCCTTGCGCTTCCCGAACTTCCTTAGAAACAATATTTTCGGAAGCGATCAGCTCAATCGTTTCCTGTTGTCGTTGTTCCTCATTTTTAATTGCTGCCCATAATTCTGGTGACTTTCCTGCATAATCCATCAAGATCACTCCTTAATCGCTTCAACACAACATTACTAAATTGATTATATCAAAAAAAGACCAGGAACATTCCTAGTCTTAATTAAATTAATTACTTTGGCACCACTGCTGTTGGGTTGTCCTTAGTTAGGTGGAATACTTGACTTGATTCAACACCAAAGTAATGGTTGATTAACTTACTTAATTCATCCATCGCTTCGTTTGCCCGCTTGATTTGCTCAGCATTAACTGATTCAATTACGGCAACCACGTTTTGTGAATCTTCAGTCAGCATCGTCCGTTCACCGTCACGCCAGTTCAGGCAACGACAAACCGCGCCCTCATTGTCGTACCAAAGGACTTCACCTTCAAGGGCTGGCTCATTTTTGCCGTCACCAACCGAATCAAACGCTTCGCCGCCCTTTGCAATTCCCAGGTGCATGTCGCCAGTAATCTTATCCCGGTCTTCAATTCCAACCGGAACGCCATAAGTCATTGAAACACTGTTGTAAACATCAACTAGCGGATTAATTGGTTCAAAAGTTCGTCCTTGATCAGCTCGCTTTAATAATGCCTCAACAGATGCCCGCGCACCTTTCTTTTTCTTAAATTGTTGGTAAGCCTTTCGCCATTGGTCAATCACCGGATTTAACCGGAATGTTTCGTTTGTTAAGAACTTCTGTGCTTCCTCAGTTGCATTGTGAAGCAGCTTCCGTCGTTCGGCAATGTTCCCATCATTATCGTGGTTATCAATTCCGTTTGCGTACAAAATATTCACTTGAGCGTCCGGGAAGAGATCCCAGAAGCCTTGATCGACTGTTACTTGATCCATTTTAAATCGCTCCTCTAGTTAATATTTTCTCTTGCCACCATGCTTAACGAATTTCCAATCAGCATCAATATTTTGACGAATTCGGGTCAAATAATCATGAACCTGCTGTGCTTCTTTTGCTGTGAAGCCCGTTAACGCCACCTCATTTGAATGCGAATTTTCTCGGATAATAAAAGGATAAATTCGTTTCCCCTTTTCCGTAACGTAAAGGTGTTTAATCTTTTTATTATCTGGATCGCTTTCCCGATAGACATAACCCTGTTTTTCCAAACGTCGTACAGCACGGGCAAGGGTTGTCCGATCGACCTTTATCAGATTAGCAAGTTGCTCAGCGATAATTCCTGGGTGCTCATAAATCCGTACCACATAAAGAAATTGCAGATTAGATAAGTTAATGTCCTTAAATTCAATGTTGGAAATTGAATCAAGCGCTCGCTCAATCATTCCCACCTCACGCAAAATGTCAATCATGATAAATATCTCCTTACCCTTTTTATTATATTGATTTTTGTTGCAAATGCAACAAAAATCTAAAAATTATCTCGTCTTATGCGCAACAATTTTTGAATAAACTCCTTCATCCCTGAGTAAAGTTAAAGAGATTCATAAACTGGTAAGAAGTCTATTAACTTTTAATCGCTAAAGCCTGTTAAACACAAGGCTATGCTAGAATCAAGCTATAAAGTTTCCAATAATTATTGTGAGGTGACCCATGCTAACAAAATACCAGCTTTCAACCTATAGCTCAGAAAAGTCTCCTGCAGACCTCAAAGACTGTAATTTGATTTTGCTTACACGAGCGAGTAAAAAAGAACTCCATCAAGTTTGTCGTTCCTTTGATCTCGACCCCTTAACATTTGACTACTGCTCGTCTCCCGAAGAGGTTTCACGTTACCACCCGCTTATCAGCAACGCTCTTCCAGGAGGGCATATTCTGGTAGTCTATGACTTTATTACCGAACCAGAAAAAATTGAAAACCAGCTAACTCCTGCCATTATGGTTTTTAATCAGGATACTTTAATCGTTTGCACGGATAATAGCGAAACGTACCAACGACAGCTTGCAGAAAAGAAGTCACAAATTATTGATTTCATTACAGGCTATATCCTAAAATGCCAGCAAAATCTAATGAACGCTCTTTTAAAATATAAACCGGAAATCGACCGCCTTGATGCCGCTGCCCAAGAGTCATTCAACAATGATGAACTAAGAACATTAACTAACCTAACCAGAAAATTAGTTTTCTTTGAACACACCATGAACGATCAGTCGGAAACAATTACCGCCTTTATTAAGAACCCCCAATTAGAAACCATTCACCAAAAAGATCTTTGCTTTGAATTAGACATTCAGCAACGGCGACTTGCTAAAACAATCCATATTTTTCGTGATCTCCTCGATTCAATTAGCGGCTTATTTACCGAAATGATGAATTCCAGCTTAAATAACCTAATGAAGTTTCTTGACTCCGCTGGGCTAGTAATTGCTACCGCAGCACTAGTTTCTGGATTCATGGGAATGAATGTCGGTGGTCTCCCGTGGAAAAATACTCAATTTGGTTTTTGGTTTACCGTCACTATTTCGGTAAGCTTGGCCATTATCATTGCAATTTACCTAAAAAGAAAGAGTTATCGTTAAGTAAAAACAGACTAAGATTAGTAGTGAAATTTTTAATCGACGGATTAAGAATTTCACTACTTTTTGTTTTAGAAAGTA